>JAXMIV010000001.1:0-2649 GCA_034377045.1 Prosthecobacter sp.
GGGTTGAGCGGCAACGGCACCCAGCAGATCCAACTCATGGGCGCGGGCAAGACGGCTCCGATTGTCAACTACAGCACCTATTCCAAAGCAACTGTGGCGCTGGGGACCGATTTTGGCCCGATCACCGGAGCAGTACCGAAAACGCCGACGAAGACGTTGAGCTTTAACATCCGCAACACGGGCGGTGGTGTCCTAACTCTCACGAGCAATCCGCGCGTGGTACTCAACGGCACTCATGCATCTCAGTTTGAGGTGACCGTGCAGCCATCCATCTCGGCGATTCCGGCACGTGTGGGCACGAAGGGCATCTCCAGCACTGCCTTTTCGATCCGTTATCAGCCCACCACCAAGGGCACTCATTTCACTACGGTCACCATTGCATCCGACAGTGCGGATGATCCGACCTTCCAATTCAAGATCCGCGGCTCGGCACCGGATTTGACCGCACTGCCCGCGGGTGATGTCACGCATCTGGCCAGTGCCTCTTTGGAAGTGGCGGGATGGGGTACGTCTGAAACGACGTCTGCAAGCGCCCTAGATTACGGCGGAGATTCGGACGCGTTCCGCTTTGTGCTGACGCAGCGGAATCTGTGCTCATTCTGGACGACGGGTGACACGGATACCTACGGCACCCTTTATAAACTGGTGGGCACGAAAGCGACGAAGCTCATCGCCGCCGATGCCGGAGGTGATGGGCGTAATTTCCTGCTGACCTCCGTGCTGGATGCGGGCACTTATGTGGTGGAAGTAAAGGGAGCGGCCGTGGACATTCTCGGTGACTACGAACTGCATGCGCAACAGACCCCTGTTTCAGGCTATGCTGTGCTCACCAACCCCAAAGGCACTCCCATCGCGGATGACAGCACCCTCATTGATGCGGCGCTAAATACCGATTTCGGTCTCATCGATTCCCGCACGGGTTATGCGGAAAGAACCTTCACCCTAACCAACAATGGCTTTGCCGATATCACACTTCCAGGCGGTCCGCGCGTGCAGATTAGCGGCGCGGGCGCGGAGGCCTTTGTGGTCAAGGCACAACCCACCGCCACGGCGCTGAAGCCTGCGGCAAAGATCACCTTCACCCTCCGTTACGATCCTGCTGACAAGGGGTATTTTGATGCCGTGGTGTCCATTCCCCTGAATGGCGCCGGCCTAACCGGCAACACCTACGACTTTGCCATTCACGGCAGCGCCTTCGGCGCCATTGAGCCTTTGCGCCGTGCCACCCACCTCGGCGCCTCGAAACTCTCCAGTTGCTTCTTCGATGCGGACGGAGGCGTGAAAAATTGGGGCCTCGTCGTCACGATGTTTGGCAATTATGACGCCCCCACGCCTGAGGACGGGATTTTCAACTTCCCAAACGCGCCCATGGCCGTCGCCGGGGGATCCAATCGATTTCAAGTGGCCATGCCAGACGGCAGCGTCTCCGGCTGGGGTTCCTATTCGCAGGTGAGCCTGGGGTATGGCGAGGACCTGGGAGATGACTACTGGGAGGAGAGCCCCCAACCCGCCAGCCGCCTCTGGGGCTCCGACGAAGCGGTGCAGCTCGCCATCGGTGCGACCCACACGGTGGTGATGACCAACTCCGGCGGTGTGTGGACTTGGGGGGACGGGACGACGGGGCAATTGGGCACCGGCACCGTTCTGCCTTACAAGGAGAATCTGAGCCACATCAAGAAGACTGCCGCGTCCATCACCAGCAAATTTGGCACCTCCAGAATCATTCAAATCGCCGCCGGCTCCTTTCACACACTCGCTCTCGACAACGCTGGCAATGTCTGGTCCTGGGGCCGCGGCGCGGAGGGTCAGTTAGGCCACGGCACCTCCGTGCTCAAATCCGCGCCGACCAAAATCTCGCCGGCCATCTTCGGCGGGTATCGTGTCGTCGGCATCGCCTGTGCCGCCGATTCTTCCTACGCCGTCACGGAAGCGGGTGTGGTGTGGGCCTGGGGCGGCAACGAAAATGGCGCGCTCGGTGACGGCAGCCTAACCAACAGCATGTCTCCGGTGAAAGTCCTCGACCCGGCCACCGGCAGCGCCCACACCTTTGGCGGGCAGCCCATTGTACAGATCACCGCGGGCTCCGATCAGGTCTTCGTGCTCACCGCGGGCGGCAGCGTCTGGACCTGGGGTGAGGGCATCAATGTGGAGGCCGACATGACCTATCCCTACGGCGAAACCCCCGAGGCCTTGAACTCCTGGACCGCTGTCTGGCAATCCCCCCGCCTTCTTGTCGATGGCGCCACGGATCCCGCCCCACCAATCGTCGAGATGACCGCGGCAGGGCAACGCGTCGGATACTGGAGTGATGATGTCATGCTTGCGGACCTCTCGCTCACTCATGCCCTCTTTCTGCGCACCGATGGCTCCGTGTGGGCCTGCGGCGACAATACCAATGGCCAGGTGGGCGATGGTACCTTCACCGGCCGCGCCCTGCCTGTGGAGGTGCTTGCCACGCCGGTGCCCACCGTTCCAGGTGTCATCAAAACAGGCTTCTTCGAAATGATGGACAGCGTATACGCACTGGGCATGCATGCGGACGGAAAGATCCTTGTCGGGGGCGGTTTCGAAACCGCCGTCATCGAGCCTCGCAATGGCATCGCGCGACTGAATGCAGACGGCTGGGTGGACTCAGCCTTCAACCCCAAA
>JAXMIV010000002.1:0-3175 GCA_034377045.1 Prosthecobacter sp.
AGACCGCGTGTTTCTTGTCCCCGAGGTCGATGCCGATTGTGGTGTGGTGTTGGGATGACTTCGCTTTCATAGGTGGAAGGCAGTCTCGATCCACTCCCCTGGCGCGACCTCAACTGCCTTCTCATTCTATCTTCAGCGTGACCCTCTCTCATGTCTTTCCAATCCTCACGTTAAAGCGTGAACAACGTACGGCATCAGCCGCCAAAGCTGCCCACCACTCGCGGTTCTTCGCCGCTCTTGATCGCAAAGATTTCCGCGCTCGCCGCGTGGACATCGGCCCAGAAGCGTTCGGCGAGATCAGCCGTGAAGTCTTGCAACGCTTCCGGCTTGGCCGGAAAAATGAAAAGGGAATGCCGATCCGGCAGCGCCACCCAGATTTCCTTGCCGAAATCTTTCTCGAAAAGCTTGGGCAGGGAAGGGGCCAGGAGGAGGGACGCCATGACGGGCCTCTCGCCACGATAGACGGCATAGAGCATCTTCCCTTCGGCATCACGCACCAGGTCCGGCTTGAGTGAGGCAAGGAGCTTGTCGGCCGCCGTCTTCGCCCGGGCCGTGAATGTCTGCACGCTTAACCCGAGACGCTTAAATTCGTCCTTCGAGTAAGTTTCGATGCCGGGGATGGCGGCGATTTCCCGGGCAGGTGACAAGACCGTTTCCACAGCCCCGGCAGGAACAACGGACAGCTCCGACCGCAAGGCTCTCGGTTCCGGCAGCAGCAGCAGGCTTTCCAGCCGCTTTTCCTCAAGATCCTGCGCATTCGCCAGCGTTGCCGCCACCATGATCAGTCCCAGTGCCATCAATCTCATCCCACCGACACAACTCAGCCCGGTGGATTCGGCAACCGTCAATTCTCTTGCGCACTCCGGCATCGCCTGCCTTCATCCCGCCATGATTGCCTTCCTTCGTGGTCAGCTCGCCAACGCCACGCCCCATCAAGCCGTCGTCGATGTCCATGGCGTTGGCTATGTGGTCCAGATCCCATTGACGACTTTTGACAAGCTGCCGGCTCCGGGCGCGGACGTGAAGTTGCTCACCCACTATCACGTCACCGAGCGCGACCACACCCTCTTCGGGTTCATGAGTGCCGACGAGCGAGACCTCTTCCGCCTGCTCATCGATCGGGTTTCCGGCATTGGCCCCAAGATGGCCCTCTCCGTCCTCAGCGGCATGCCGGTGACCGATTTCAAGGACGCCGTCATTCGTAATGACATCAAGGCCCTCGCCCGCATCAAGGGCGTCGGCACCAAGACCGCTGAGCGCATCGTCCTGGAATTGAAAGACAAGGTCGGCGTTGTCGATGCCTGGCAGGCGGCACGCACGGCCAAGGTGGCCCACGATCCGCTGAAGGAAGCCCAGATGGATGCCGTGCTCGGCCTGATCGCGCTGGGTTACAAACAGAGCGACGCCCAGAAAGCCGTGAACGAAATCGTCAAGCAACCCGGTTTCGACTCCGCCACCGCTGCTGACAAGATCATCCGCGGAGCCTTGCGCGTCATGAACTGATCAAAAGCTAAAAATAATCGGCCCCGGCACGATCTTCACACCGCCGTTGCCCAGAGGATTGCCTTTGGTCTCTTCCACCGATTCCACCACGCTGTCTTTCATGTTCACGCTCAGGCTGCCCGTCTCCACCTTCACATAGATGATCGTTTGCACGGGCCGGCCGAAAGCATCCAGACTGGTGGTGGTTTGGGGAATGCGCTCGTACACCACGTACTCAAACTTCTCATCCCGGCCCGTCGCGGAGAGCTTGGTGGACTTGCGGTTTGGCTTGCCCATGCTGGCCAGTACCTCCTCCGAGGTCATGCCGAGCGCCACTTGATGGTTGGCGATCAACACGTCCACCGCCATCTGCCGCTCGTGCATTTTTTTCAAATTGGGAATCAGGTTCGGATCGGGCGAGAGCAGGTCCTGAATGCGCAGCCAGCCTGAAACATCCCCATGCCGGGCGCGGCCACGGACCCGGTAGGCGTGGTCCGAGATGCCCACCAGTGCCACCAACGTTCCCGGAGCCATGGACCCCAGGGCCTGGTCCAAGGTCGACCGTGTGTAAATCGGCGACTCCTGCAGCACCTTCAGCACCACCGGCTTTTTGAGCAATCCCTCGACGTCCATCGTACCAGCCTCGGGAGCCAGCAGCATGGAACGCCGAGGCGCGGAAACCTGGCCTGTGGCGGAAATCGCTCCCAGGAGCACCACGGCAGCGGCGGAAAGTCGGAGCATTTTCATGGGGATTCGGAGAGTTTCGATTCTGGAGGCAGCACAACCAACCCCGCCGACCGGAAGGGCGCTCAAACTGGACGTTAACAAACTCAGACGCCGGGCGGAAACCTTTTGTTCGACCGGAGGGGCGAGACCTGCTTTGAACAGAACGGTCTCCGGGGGTGGAATCATTGATGCAAATTCCAAGTTTGTGGCTATTGCTCCCCGCAACCACCATGCCCAACGGACCCCTTTCCACGAAGCTCTTTGCCCTCGCCAAGCAGTACATCCCCGGTGGCGTCAATTCCCCCGTTCGCGCCTTTCGCAACGTCGGCGGCGACCCCTTTTTCGTGCGCCGCGCCAAAGGCTGCCGCATCTGGGACGTCGATGGCCGCGAACTGATTGATTACGTCGGCACCTGGGGTCCGGCGATCTTGGGCCACGCTCCGCGTCCGGTGATCGAAGCCATCCACACGGCCGCGAAAGAAGGCGTCAGCTTCGGCATTCCAAACCCCTACGAGGTCGAAATGGCGCGCACGATCTGCGAATGGGTACCTTCGATTCAAAAAGTCCGGATGGTGAACAGCGGCACGGAAGCCACCATGTCCGCCATCCGCCTCGCCCGCGGATTCACCGGGCGTGATCACTTGGTCAAGTTCGAGGGTTGCTACCACGGCCATGTCGATTCCCTCCTGGTCGCCGCCGGCAGCGGCGCGCTCACCCACGGCCGCCCGGACAGCGCCGGCGTGCCTGCGGCCTTGGCCGATCTCACCACCATTCTGCCGTTCAACGACGAGGCGGCCCTGGAAAAGCTCTTCGCCGAACGGGGCGAAGACTTCGCCGCCGTCATCGTCGAGCCGTATCCCGCGAATGCCGGCCTGATTCTGCCAAAGCCCGGCTTCCTGCAACTGCTCCGCGACCTCACCAAGCGGCACGGCACTGTCCTCATTTTTGACGAAGTCATGACCGGCTT
>JAXMIV010000003.1:0-6723 GCA_034377045.1 Prosthecobacter sp.
GAAGGACTGAAGGCGTGCCTCCTTCATTCCCTTTTGCTTGATCAAGCACGGAAGCGGAAACCCATCCATAGGGGAGGATTCAAACGATGGTGGAATAGGGGCATTTCGTTCGTATTGTCCATAGGCCATGAAAACACTTCAAACTCTGATTGCCGCGATCGATTTCACGCCGTCCTGCCGTAATGCCCTGCGTGAGGCGGCGCGGATCGCTTCGATCGGCGGCGGAAAAGTAGTCGCCATTCATGTCATGGAAGAGGCGCTGATGAATGAGTTGAAAAAGACTCTGTCGGCGAGCCAGGCGTCGGTGCGTGCGGAGTGGGAGAACCGTTTGCGGCAATTTGTAGAAGGCAGCGATTTGGCTGGCATGGCCTTCGTGGAGACTGAGGTGCGGATCGGCCATCCGTTTATGGAGCTGGCGGAAGCCTGCCGGGTGCATCGGGCTGATCTCCTGGTGATGGGTGTGAAAGGGGAAAAGGATGCTCCGCATCGCGTCGGTGTGATCGCGGCGAAATGCGTGCGCAAGGCGCCGGCGGATGTGCTGCTGGTGAGTGACGGTACGCATGGCCCCTTTAAGCATCTTGTGACCTGCGTGGACTTTTCCGATAACTCCGCCAAGGCGGTTCGCTTCGCTTTGCAACTGGCCAAGCAGGATGGCGCGTCCCTGGACTGCGTGAATGTATACCAGTCCGCCCTGGCTTTGTCGCTGGATTACGGTGGCCTGGCCGCGCCCATGCCGATCGGAGCCGATGCGGAGACAATGGAGCGGTGCCAACGAGAACTGGAGGCGTTTGTGAAGCCTCTGATCGGCAGCGACTATGCTTCGGTGCCGGTGACTTTGCGGGTCATGGAACGGGTCAACATCCGCGAAGCGATTGTTGACCATGTAAATGAGAGGCAGGCTGACCTGGTCGTGCTGGGCACCCGCGGCAAAACCGGACTGCGCGAGCTGCTGATTGGCACGACGGCTGAAAAGGTGGTGGCGAATGCGCCTTGCTCGATTCTGGCGGTGAAGCCGGACGAAGTCGATTGAAGCTGCCGAGGGCAGTTTTTGCTTTCCGCGCCGCAAGCCTGTGATTTCATGGTGTCATCCATGATCGCCTCCCGCGGCCAAGTGCCAGAACGTGCCCGTCAGTCCCCTGAAGGACTGGACGCCGATGCCGGTGGGGCGGCACGGCTGTTTGGCCTGGCCCTGGAGGAGGATGCGGTTTCGCAGGAACCCCCTTGGGAGCCGTCTGCCGGAGACCTGATCGGCAACTACCACCTGATCAAGAAGCTTGGGGAAGGCGGTTTTGGCATCGTTTGGCAGGCAGAGCAGTCCCAGCCTATACGGCGGCAGGTGGCCGTGAAAGTAGTGCGCCCGGGGATGGATTCCCGGGCTGTCCTGCAGAGGTTCCAGTTGGAAAAACGCGCGTTGGAACGCATGGATCATCCAAACATCGCCACGGTTTTGGATGCTGGCGTGACGGATGAGGGGCGTCCCTACTTTGTGCTCGAACTGGTGCGTGGCCGGCCGATCACAGCCCATTGTGAAGCCGAGTCATTGCCGTTGCGCGGTCGTCTGGAATTGTTTCTCGATGTCTGCCGTGCCGTGCAGCACGCGCATCAGCGGGCGGTCCTGCACCGTGATCTAAAGCCATCAAATATTCTCGTTGCGGACTCTGACGGCCGGCCCGCACCCAAAGTTATCGATTTCGGCATCGCCAAGGCACTGAAGGGTGATGGCGACGTTTTGGAGAGCCTGGCACACACGGCGCACGGCATGTTGTTAGGCACGCCGCAGTACATGGCGCCGGAACAGGCGGCCTACGGAGGCGATGTTGCCGATGTGCGCGTGGATGTGTATGCCTTGGGAGCGATCCTCTATGAACTCCTCACCGGCGCGCCGCCCCTTGAATTGGAGGGATATCGCCAGACTTCTTTGACCGTGCTGTTGCAGCGCATCCACGAGGAGGAGGCAGTTCGTCCGAGTGCATGCGCGCAGGCCCGGCGCGCTGCCGGCAAGCCGTGCCCCTGCCTGCCTGAGCAATTGCGCGGTGATCTCGACTGGATCATGCTCAAGGCCCTGGAGAAATTGCCCGAACGCCGCTACGAATCCGCCAACGCCCTGGCGGACGATCTTCAGCGGCACATGGCGTATGAACCGGTCAGCGCCGGGCCGCCGGATCGCTGGTATCGATTGCAAAAGTTGGTTAGGCGCAATCGGCTGGCCTTTTTGGTGACGGCGGTTGTCGCAGTCAACCTGGTCCTGCTCGCCGTCGTGAGCACCTTGGGTTTCCTCCGGGAGGCGGACGCTCGGGCAAATGCGGAGGCGTTGCGCCAGCGAGCCGAGTCGAACGAACGGGACGCGATGGTTCAGTCCCAGAAAGCCACGGCCCTGGCGGACTTCCTTTCGCGTCTGCTGGAGCAGGCGGGCGCGTTCGTGGAGCAGGGGAAAAACCCCGAAGCGTTGCGGTTGGCGGTGGATCAGAGTTTGACGGCTATAGATACGCTGAAAAACCAGCCTGAACTTCAGGCGGAGTTGCTTGGCCGCGTGGCCGCCATCTACGGCGCCATGGGCGACAGCAGCCGCGCCCTGCCCCTGCTGCAAAAACAAAGTGAGCTTTGCCAGGCAGTTTACGGAAAGGATGATCAGCGGACGCTGAAGACGCAATTGCAACTGGCGCGCGTGACATCGGCCAGCGGTAATAAGCGCCAGGCGTTGGCCATCTTTGAGGAGATCCGCAGGCGGTTGCCCGATCCCGGAGCATTCGCGCGTCTGAATGATGGTGAGATCCTGCGGCAGTTCGCGCGTGAGCTTGCGCGCCAGGGCCGGGGAGAAGAGGCCTTGGGACTGGTGGACATGGCGGTGACGCCGGACCATCAGGCCAGCGTGGCACACCTGCGTTTCCGGGCGGACCTGCAGGTGGGCATGGAAAAGTATGCTGCCGCCGAAGAGAGTTTGCTAAAGGCGCTGGCGCAACTCGCCCGGGAAAAAAACACGCCGCGGAACCGGGAAACCAGGGGTAGTCTGTTGGTCACTCTGTCCCGAGCGGAGGCATTTCAGGAAAAGCTGCCCCAGGCTATTAAACACATGGAGGAGAGCATTCAGGGCGCAAGCGAGGATATAGGGACGCAACATCACGGCTTGATTGGGCGCTGGATTGAAGTTTCACGGCTCTATCTCAAAGCCGGCAGGACGGGGGACGCCATTCATGCCACTGATACCGCCGTGGCCATCGCGCGCGTCAACGGCAGTGACGAAAAACTGCCCAAGGCCCTGCGCGCCGCCGGCGAAATTCGTGAAGCGGCCGGAAGTATCGAGTCGGCACTGGCCTTCCGCCGCGAATGCATGGTGCTGGAGCGTCAAAACAACACCGACCGCGGCAAGTGGATCTACGAGTTGTCGGAGATCCTTCGGCTGCAGAGCCGGCTGAAGCTGCATGATGATGTGGAGCGCAGTTGCGCAGAACTGTGGGCGGCCATCCAAGCGGAACCCCAGGTATTCAGCGACACCAAGTTTACTCAAAGCTTGTGTGCTACCCTCGCCGAAGTTTGTGAGAAATGGCAGCAGGCGACCCACTCGGCGGCTCATTCCGATGATCTCGAAAGGTGGCGGGCCATTGCCAGAACCGGCAAGCTCGATAGGGGAGTGAATTGAGCATCATTTTTCGCAAGGCCACGCCGCCCCAGGAGGCCGATGGGAAATGAGAACACATCCTGCTTTACGTGCCTTGATCGGCTCCGCTTCTCTTCTATCCATTCGCCTCCATGTTCTCCATCCCGCGCTCCAGTGGCATTCTTCTGCACCCGACTTCTTTGCCTGGAAGATTTGGCATTGGCGAGATCGGGCCGGCGGCCCATCAGTGGCTGGAGACACTGGAGCACATGGGGCAGCGGCTTTGGCAGATTCTGCCGTTGGGCCCGACAGGCTATGGCAGTTCGCCCTACCAGTCCTTGTCCAGCTTCGCGGGCAACCCGATGATGATCAGCTTTGATTCCTTGGTCTACGACGGCGTACTGAAGCCCGGCGACCTGCAAATGGTGCCGGCCTTCCCGGCGCATAAGGTCGATTTCTCAGCCGCGGCCGAGGTGCGCATGGCCTTTCTCAAACTGGCCGCCCAGCGCTTCCTGGCCCAGTGTGAAGCCAGCTCTCTGCTGCGCCGCAACTTTGAGGCGTTTTGCGAACGCGAACAGGATTGGCTGGACGACTATTCGTTGTTCATTGCCTTGAAGAAAGAGCACGGCGACCAGTCCTGGAACGAATGGCCGCGTGACCTTGCCATGCGCCAGCCAGAGGCCATCGCCGAGGCTTTGGTGCGTTTGGAAGCCGAAATCGATGAAGTCAAAGTGCAGCAGTTCTTCTTCTATCGCCAATGGCAAAAGGTGCACGATCGGGCAAGTGAACTCGGCATTCAAATCATTGGTGACATTCCCATCTTCACCGCGCATGACAGTTCGGATGTCTGGGCCCGGCCTGATCTCTTTGACCTGGACGAACACGGCAATCCCCTCGTGGTCGCCGGCGTGCCGCCGGATTATTTCACGGCGCTGGGACAGCGCTGGGGCAACCCTCTCTACAAGTGGCCCGCGCATGAGGCGGAAGGCTTCGCCTGGTGGAAGTCGCGCCTGCGTAAGACCCTGGAGATGGTGGACATTGTGCGCATCGATCACTTCCGCGGCTTTGCGGCTTATTGGGAGATTCAAGCGAGCGAGCCCACCGCCGTCAACGGCCGCTGGGTCGAGGCGCCGGGAGATGCGTTGTTTGAGGCGTTGAAGAGTGCGATGGGCAATAACGTGCCAGTGATCGCGGAGGATCTGGGCATCATCACGCCGGATGTCGTCGCCTTGCGTGATCGGCACGGTTTTCCCGGCATGAGGGTGCTGCAGTTTGCCTTCGGGGCAGATGCCTTGGCGGCGGACTATGTACCGGAAAATTATCCGGAGGATTCCGTGGCCTACACCGGAACGCATGACAACGACACCGTCATGGGTCTTTTCCATAGCGATGTGGGAGAGGAATCCACCCGCTCGCGGGAGCAGATCGATGCGGAGCGCCGCACGATTCTGACTTATACCGGCACCGATGGCAGCGAACTGAACTGGGACTTCATCAGGGCCGTCTGGAACTCGCAGGCGCGCCTGGCCATCGCACCGCTGCAAGATTTGTTAGGCTTGGGCAGCGAGTCGCGGATGAACACCCCGGGCAAGATGGGAGATTTCTGGGGCTGGCGCTTCACCTGGGATCAATTGACGCTGGAGATCGAGCAAAAGATGCGTAAGATCACGGAAGAGGCGGGACGGGTATGAGGGGTCGTTAAAAAATGGGTTCTAAAAGCACACCACCATGAACAGACCCGTCTTCACCGCGTTCATCTTTGTCATCATTTGCGCCATCGTGGACTTCGTCGGCATGGCGTACTTTCAAGGCCATCCGCCGTTGTCTTCGCATGAAGGATTCCAGCCAGGGGAGGGCGTGGATAGCGGTGCGAATGTGCAGGTCGATCAGATCATGAAGGAATTGGGCAAGGTCGAGTAGGAAATGCGGTCGCATTTCGCCTACTTTCCAAAGGCCTGGATAAACGCCACCTCGAGCGCGAGACCCTCATTGACGTTCGTGTGCAAGTGCTGCTCCAACTGCCTCAGCACACGAACGCGCTTGGTCGTTTCCGCGGCGGTCCAGCGGTCTGCCAGGCCGGCGGTGGCTTCGCGATACTGCGGCAGATCCAAGTGTTCCGCGCCCACCTGCAGGCGGGCGACATCGCCCATCCACGCGAGTAGCAGGTCCATGAGCGCATCGCGTTGCTGGAGGTAAGCAGCTTCGATCTGCGCCTCCACCTGATCCTCACGCTGCTTCAGCCAGGAGCCGTCGGTGGTTTGTTTGTAGTGATCCTGTTCCCGCTCGAAATCGCCTTCCTGTTCCTCTTTGATGTCACTGTGCAACTCTTCGAGGATGTCTTCAAAATCCTTCTTCAGGGAGAGCGCGGCGCCAATGCTGCCGCTGGCGCGGGTGGTCAGCTTTTCGAGAACTGCCAGCAGCTTTTGCTCATGGCCGCTGAACAGCCGCACCCCTTCGGGTGCCATCAGACCAATCTCAATGACGCGGGACAGAATGGTCGGCAGCAACTGCCCCGGATGACTGGTGAGCAGCAGCAGCAGCGTCCTCGCAGGCGGTTCTTCCAGGGTTTTGAGGAAGGCGTTCTGCGCCTGGGCATTCATCCGCTCCGCGTCGACGATGATGCCGAATTTGTAGCCGCCCGGGCCGGTGGTGCGGTGAATCATGCGCTCCAGGTAACGAATGGTCCCCACATCATCCCCATCGTCGCCAATGGTGATGCGCCGGGATTTGCTTTGCGGCCGTACGATGACGGCGCCCTCCTGCGCCCAATCTTCCAAGGAGCCATGCTTCGCCGCCGTGACCAGGCTCATGACCTGCGCGGCAAATCCTTCCAGGTCAGCTTCCTTGGGGCCTGAGATCAAGTAAGCGTGGCCCAACCGCCCCAGCTTGTGAGCCCGGGTCAGCAGGTGCAGGGCGTGACTGGCTTTAAACGGCATGGTGGCGCGCCTCCACAAGAGTCCAAATTTGTTCGTGAATCACCTCCGGCGCCTGGGCCGCGTCGATCACAATGATGCGTTGCGCCTCAGCCTTCGCCAGATCCAGATAACCCTGCCGGACCTTCTCAAAAAACGCCAGCGGCTGGCTTTCCATGCGGTCCAGATCACGCCCTGCCGTGTGGATGCGCTGCC
>JAXMIV010000004.1:0-3230 GCA_034377045.1 Prosthecobacter sp.
AAAAGCCCCTGCTCGGTCACGGAACCGGAGTCTCCGGCACGCGTTGGGCGCCGCACAATGAATATATTTCAATGTGGCTGGAAATGGGCATTCCCGGCCTCGTGCTTTTTGTGGGCACGCTTGGCGCACTCGTGATTCGAAGCTTCCTGACGGGAGGGCGTGCGGGCTATTTGATCTTTGCCATTCTGGCCTATACCCCGGCCGGGCAGGGCAGAATCGAAACTCCGCACTTCTGCCTAGCTCTGGCCACGGCCGCACACATTCTCTGGACGCGGCGATATCGAATCACGGTCTAACTCAACACAACGGCTCCGGAGTCCCGTGATGGGCCATCGCAGCTTTGACAAAGCCGTAAAAAAGAGGGTGCGGCAGGTTGGGCTTGGACTGGAATTCCGGATGGAATTGGCAGGCGACGAAGTACGGGTGATCCTTCAACTCGATGGTTTCCACGAATTCACCCTTGGGCGATACGCCGCTGATCAGCATGCCGTTGGCTTCCAGTTGCTCTTTGTAATCCGAATTGACCTCGTAGCGGTGCCGGTGGCGTTCCGTGATCGAGGCGCTCTGATAGAGATTGTAAACCTTGCTGCCGGGCAGCAGGTCCGTGGTCCAGGTGCCGAGGCGCATGGTGCCGCCCAACTGCTTCACCTTCTTTTGTTCTTCCATCAAACTGATGACGGGATGCGGCGTGGTTTTCTCAAACTCGGTGCTGCTGGCGTCTTTCAGGCCGCAGACATTGCGGGCAAATTCGATGACCGCGATCTGCATGCCGAGGCAGACCCCGAAAAAGGGAATGCCGTTTTTCCTGGAATAGCCCGCGGCGCCGATCTTGCCCTCGGTGCCACGATCACCAAAGCCGCCGGGAATCAGGATGCCCTGCAGCCCATTGAGGTAAATCTCAGGCCCGGCCTTCTCGATGCCCTCCGCGTCCACCCGTACGATGTCCACCTTGCAATCATTGGCGGCTCCCGCGTGCGTCAGCGCCTCATAGATGCTCTTGTAGGCGTCCTGCAGTTCGATGTATTTGCCGACCACGCCGATGCGGACGTGATGCGTGGGGTGAATGACGTGCTGCACGAAGTGCCGCCATTTGGTCAGATCCGGTTGCGGCGTTTCCAGGTTCAGCAGTTTGCAGACGCGGTCGTCAAGGCGCTCCTCATGCAGTTTCAAGGGAACCTCGTAAATGGTGTGCTTCACGTCGCGCACTTCAATGACGTCCTCAATCGGCACGTTGCCGAAGAGCGAGATCTTTTCCCGCACCTCCAGGTCCAGCGCATGTTCAGTGCGGCAGAGCACGATGTGTGGCGCGATACCAATTTCGCGAAGCTTGGCGATGCTCTGCTGGGTGGGCTTGGTCTTCAATTCCTGCGCCGCCTTGATGTAGGGAACGAGGGTGGCGTGGATGAACAGCACATTGCCGAGCCCGACTTCATGGCCGAATTGGCGGATGGCTTCGAGGAATGGCAGGCCTTCAATGTCCCCCACGGTGCCGCCGATTTCGGTGATGATCACATCCCCGGTCATCTTGTCCGCCACATCCTTAATGCGCGCTTTGATCTCATTGGTCACGTGTGGGATCACCTGCACGGTGCGGCCCTTGTATTTGCCGGCGCGTTCCTTTTCGAGCACGGTCTGGTACACCTGGCCGCTGGTCAGGTTGTTCAAACGGGACAGGTTGGTGTGGGTAAAGCGCTCGTAGTGGCCGAGATCGAGGTCGGTTTCCGCGCCGTCGTCCAGCACATAAACTTCTCCGTGCTCATAAGGGTTCATCGTGCCTGGATCGATGTTCAGGTACGGATCGAATTTCTGCATGATGACCCTGAGGCCACGCAACTCCAGAAGGGTGCCGAGAGCCGATGCGGCAAGCCCTTTGCCCAAAGAACTGACAACGCCGCCGGTGACAAAGATGTATTTCATAAAGAGGAAAAAGGAATGATGAGCAGAATTTAGGACCGGCCTTGGAGATGGCGCTCGATGGCTTCCGCCTGCTCAGGCGTGTCCACACCGGGTGAGAGTTCATCCGTCAACACAACGCGAAGCCGGACTCCATTTTCAACGGCTCTCAATTGCTCCAGGGATTCAGTGATTTCAAGCCTGGAAGGCGACCAGGCCACGAATTGAAACAGAAAACTGCGCTGGAATCCATAGATACCCAGGTGCCGGTAGTGCCTCACTCCGGCGGTCGCATTGCGTACGAAGGGCAGGGGAGAGCGGGAAAAGTACAGGGAGTCCCCATGCACATCAAAGACGACTTTGACGATGTTGGGATCATCAATCTGCACCGCCTCATGAATGGGCGCCGCTGCCGTGATCATGCGGACCTGGTGTTCCTTGCGCAGGACGACGGCCAGTTCGTCGATGAGTGCCGGGGAGATGAGCGGCTCATCCCCCTGGACATTGATGATGAAGCGATGATCGGGAAATGATTTGGCGGCTTCGGCGATGCGATCCGTGCCGCTGGGGTGATCCGGCGACGTGATCACCGCCTTGGCGCCGAAGGCAGCCGCCGCTTCCGCAATGCGCGCATCATCCGTGGCGATAATGACGTCATCCACTTCACGGCAGTCCTGGCAGCGCTCCCAAACATGCTGCACCAACGGCTTGCCGGCGATGAGGTGGAGCGGTTTGCCTGGGAAGCGGGTAGATCCCCAGCGGGCAGGTATGGCTACGAGTGTGCGTTGATTATCCGGGTCGGCCAAGGTGGTGTGACAGGCAGGTTCGTTGGAAATGGCGCGGGAGGGGAAGGGGTGCAAGGGAATTGTCACCCCGGCAGGCTGCCAAAACCGCGGCGGGCAAGGCTGGAGCCGGCCCCAGCGACGAAAAGTACCTGTCCGCCGTGCTTTTCCAGCCATAAAACCCACTCGCTTTCCCGCCGTCTGCGGCCATCATTCCTGTCATGTCCTCCCGCCTTCCCACTCCCCGGCAGCGGCTGCGCCATGCCTTGGTGGCGCAGTGGCGTGGTGTTCCGGACGGTCCGATTCAGGATCTGCCGTTTCGCTCGGCGGCGGACCTGGTGGGCCAAGTCGTGACTGAGGCGGGATTGGCGGACCGCTTGCGCTTGGAGGAGGTGCTCGCGGCGTGGCAGGAGATCGTTGGGGATTTTTTGTTCCGGCATTCCAAGCCCGACAGCATTCAGCGCGGAATCCTCACCGTCCGCGTTCTGCAGCCCTCGGTTCATCACGCCTTGTCCATGGAACGTACCCGCATTCTGAAATGGTTGCAGGAGAAAC
>JAXMIV010000005.1:0-3280 GCA_034377045.1 Prosthecobacter sp.
GCTCGCCAACCTCATCGCGCCGGAGCAGAAGGAAGCCCTCATGGTCTACCTCTGGGGCCGCTTCGTCATCGATCTCCTTTTGGAAAACGAAGAGGTCCGTTTCGAGCCGCAGGAGTTCATCACCACGCTCAAGAAGCTGAACATCCGCCTCTACTCCATCAGCAGCAGCCAGAAGGCGCATCCGGAAGAAGTGCATCTCACCGTCGCCACCGTGAAGTACAGCAGCCACGGCCGCGAGCGCGGCGGCGTTGCCTCCACCTTCCTGGCCGATCGAATAACGCCGGAAACCCGCATCCCCGTCTTCGTCAATCACGGCAAAGGCTTCCGCCTGCCCGAGCCCAGCGAGGAGACTCCCATCATCATGTGCGGCCCCGGCACCGGCATCGCCCCCTTTCGTGCCTTCCTGGAAGAACGCAAAGCCACGCAGGCCAAGGGCAAGGCCTGGCTCTTCTTCGGCGAAGTGAGCGAGGCCACCTGCTTCTTCTACAAGGATGAATTCCAGGCCTACCTCAACGGCGGCACCTTGGAAAAACTGACCCTCGCCTGGTCGCGTGATCAGGCCGAAAAGATCTACGTTCAGCATCGCATGCTGGAGAACAGCGCCGAGCTGTACCAATGGCTCGAACAAGGCGCCATCTTCTACGTCTGCGGTGATGCCGCCCGCATGGCCGGCGATGTCGACAAGGCGCTCCACCAGATCATCGAGAAAGAAGGCGGCAAGACCCCTGAGGAGGCCATCGCCTACATGACCGCGCTCAAAGACGCCAAGCGCTACCGGCGGGATGTGTATTGATGTAGCTCAGGTCCCCTCGCGCCGCTTGCGGGGAGAGGGTGAGGGGCGCAGGCCTAACGACAATTGCTTCCCCCGGCCCTTTTATTGCCACCAGCCCCAATGTCGCGGTCATTTACGGCAGACAGCAGGCCACGCTTCGTGATCCGGTTCCCGTCACCATGAACAGCGCCACGGCCGGCGCCGCGACCGCGAGATCCGCCAACACTCGGTACGCATCGAGCGACAAATGCCGGCGCCGCGCGTGCAAAAACGTCAGCAAAACAGCGCCTGCTCCCGTCGCCCAACCCAGCAACTCGAACCGCTCCGGAACGTATCTCAGGTGGGCCGCAAGAATAGCGCCCGCGCTGAGCAGCGCCAAACCTGTCAGCAGCCCATGGTGCCCGTGCTCAATAGGTGCCTGCGGCTTTGCCGCCTCTGTCTCCGCCGCCGTGATGCCCGTCAGATTGCAGGTAAAAAGAACGGTCAGCAGCACCGTTTCCACCCAACCCAGATAACCTCCGCCCGTCCCGTCAAAGCGCACCCAGGCCGTGCAACCCAGCGCGAACAGCAGCCCGCCGGCGATCTCCTTCGGCACCGTCACCAGCAGGCGCTGCCGCGTCCGCTCCCGCACGAGCAGGGACAACAGCCCGGCGAGGATCACCGAGACGGTCAGTTTAAACGCCATCGGCAACGGCATCATCATCAGTAGCAGAATCGCGACCAAGCCTACCGCGACCACCAGGCCCGTGTACAAAAGCCGCCTCGTCGCTGCCGAATACGCCGCCAGATACAGCAGCACCAGCATGGCCAGCGTCACGGACTGCCACATCAATCCCTGAGGAATCACCCATAGACCCAGCCATACCAGACCCGCAGCGCAGGCCGGCAAGACCACGCCCAACAAAAGGGGGCGAAACCGCCGGTACACCTGATGCCGCGCATCCAGCTTCTCCGGATCGACCCCGAAAGTATCTATGGTCCGGTCGACCAAGTAAATCGTCCAAACGCACAGCGCCAAGCCCGGCAAAACCCCCGGCAACCAAGGCGCCTCATGCAGCCTCCCCAGCGCCAACGCCCACAGCACCGCCACGATCGGCGCCTCCAGGCTCAGCACATGCGGCCACAGCCAGACGGGGATTTTGGACGCCGCAGGCGGCTTCCCGGGGGAAGAATGAAGGTCAGAAACAGCCACTCGCAGGTCGGTTGGGGGGACCCGGACTGTGCCGCGCTGCCGCATCGCCGAAAGCAAAAACTTCCTTTACGCCGTTCGGGGTGTCTCGAACTCCCTGTTGAGCCGGGTGTGATTCCTGCTATCGAGATTGCGCAACGGATTCCCTAGAAGCTTGCTTGCAAAACCCTGATATTTAAGCTAACTGAACTAAATCAAAATGGACGACCTGACAATCGTAGCAGTGACCGGCCGCGAAGTACTCGACTCGCGCGGCAACCCGACCGTGGAAGTGGACGTGATGCTGGAGGGGGGCGCCATCGGCCGCGCCGCCGTTCCCAGCGGCGCCAGCACCGGTGAACATGAAGCCCTCGAACTCCGCGATGGCGACAAGAAGCGCTACCTCGGCAAAGGTGTTCTCAAGGCCGTCGATGCCGTGAACAATGAAATCGCCGACTGCATCATCGGCAGCGACGCCTCCGACCAAGTCTCCCTCGACAAGGCCATGCTCGAAATCGACGGCACGCCGACGAAATCGAAGCTCGGCGCCAACGCCATCCTCGGCGCCTCTTTGGCCGCCGCCAAGGCCGCTGCCGCCGCTCTCGGCCTGCCTTTGTACAAGTACATCGGCGGCCCGAACGCCAAGGTTCTCCCCGTGCCGATGATGAACATCATCAACGGCGGCGCGCACAGCGATGCGCCGATTGATTTCCAGGAGTTCATGATCATGCCGAAAGGCGCGCCGACCTTCTCCGAAGCCCTGCGCTACGGTGCCGAAGTTTTCCACGCGCTGAAGAAGATCCTTCACGACCTCGGCCTCAACACCGCCGTCGGTGACGAAGGTGGATTCGCGCCGACTCTGAAGAGCGCTCATCACGCCCTCGAAGTCATCGCCCAGGCCATCGAGAAGGCCGGCTACAAAATGGGTGAGGACATCTTCATCGCCCTCGACGTCGCCTCCTCCGAATTCTACGACAAGGCCAAGGGCAAGTACGTCTTCAAGAAGAGCGACAAGTCCGAGCGCACCGCCGCCGAACTCGTCGCCTACTATGCCGAACTGAAAAAGGATTTCCCCATCATCTCCATCGAAGACGGCTGCGCCGAAAACGATTGGGCCGGCTGGGCTGTCCTCTCCAAGGAACTCGGCGCCACGACCCAGCTCGTCGGCGATGACCTCTTCGTCACCAACGTCAAGTTCCTGCAGAAAGGCATCGACCAGAAGATCGCCAACTCCATCCTCGTCAAAGTGAACCAAATCGGTTCGCTCACCGAGACCCTGGACGCCGTCGAACTCGCCCACCGCCACGGCTACACGGCCGTCATGAGCCATCGCTCCGGTG
>JAXMIV010000006.1:0-4561 GCA_034377045.1 Prosthecobacter sp.
TGGCGACGGGAGCGTCGCTCTGGAAGATGTTGCGGCCCATATCGACACCGCTCGCGCCCTGCGCGATGGCGTTGGCGCACATCTGAAGGGCGTCGAGTTCTAGCAGCTTCTTGCCTCCGGCGATCACGATCGGCACCGGACAGCAACTCGTGATGGTCTCAAAGTCCTCGTCCGTATAGTAGCACTTCACCACATTGGCGCCAAGTTCCGCCATGATGCGCGTCGCCAGGCGGAAATACTGCGCGTTGCGCGCCATCGCCCGGCCCACCGCGACCACGCCCATGACGCCGATCCCATAGCGGCTGGCGCCGTCGATGAGGTCCGTCATGTTCTTCAGGGACTGGCGCTCATAGGCGCTGCCGATGAAGACCTGCACGGCCAGGATGCTGGCATTCAGGCGAAGCGCTTCCTCAATATTCAACGCGGTGCTCTCATTCGACAGCGGCTCGAAACCGGGGCGGCCAAACTTGGCCTTCTTGCCGTCGATCTCGCCTTCCCATTCTTCAAACGGACTCACCATCGAGGTGCCGCCGCTGGCGCGCAGGGCGATCGCCTTCTGCGTGCTCGCCGGGATCACGCTGCGCTGGATGCCGCGCGTCAGCATCAGACAGTCCGCATACGGTTCGAGGGGCAGAATGGTCTGGTCCACCCGCTCCAGGCCGGTCGTCGGGCCCTGGAAATAGCCATGGTCAAAGGCCAGCATCACCGTGCGGCCGTCCTTGGGATTGAAAACCTTGCTCAGACGGTTCTTGAGACCCCAGTCATACTGGTGGGAACCTTTGAGAAAAAAGCCAGGGGCAGCCTGGGGCACTTCGGTGAAATATTCCTTCTCCTTCTTGTCGGAGGCGCTGGTTTGGATGTCTGCCATGATGGTGTGCGGATTGAGATTTAGGGCGGGCATAGTGCGGCGCAAATCGCCCGATGCAAGCGGGGAACGCAGCCTAAACTCGGAGCATATTAGTACAGGATTCCAGCACGGGCCGGCGCACCGGCCTGAAAGGCCCCGCCTCGCCGCGGGGTATAGGATTGACTTCGCTCCTCACCTCTGGAGCAATGTCACTCCTTCCCATGAAAAAATACAATGTCGGCATCATCGGTTACGGCTGGGCAGCCACTGCGCATATTGACGCGATCAACGCCTCCAAACAGGCACAGGTCACCGCCATCTACTCCTCCCGTCCCCTCGACGGCGCGGAGCTGAGCGCCAAGCACGGTGGCACCATCGCCGCCTATCAGGATCTCGACGCCATGCTCGCCGATCCGAGCATCCACATCGTCGACATCACCAGCTACCCCAGCTCCCACCGCAACCAGGCCGTGGCTGCGGCGAAGGCCAAGAAGCACATCATTCTCGAAAAACCCATGGCCAACTCCATGCAGGAGGTCCGCGACATCGTCGCCGCCGCCGAGGCCAATGGCGTCAAAGGCTGCGTCTGCTTCGAATGCCGCTTCTCCGGCCAGTTCCAGTCCACCAAAGCCATCATCGATGAAGGCCTGCTCGGCGAGATTCATTACGGCGAAGTCGACTACTACCACGGCATCGGCCCCTGGTATGGCCAGTTCCGCTGGAACACCGGCAAAAAAGACGGCGGCAGCGCCCTGCTCACCGCCGGCTGCCACGCCCTCGATGCCCTGCTCATGGTCATGGGCAGCGAAGTCGAAAGCGTCACCAGCTTCAGCACCAAATCCAAAAGCGAAATCTTCGCCCCCTACGAGTACGACACCACCAGCGTCACCCTCGTGAAGTTCAAGAACGGCGCCATCGGCAAGACCGCCGCCGTCGTCGATTGCCTCCAGCCCTACTACTTCCACACCCACCTCGTCGGCAGCCAGGGCAGCATGCTCGACAACAAGCTTCACTCCAACAAACTCAAGACCGACAAAAAATCCTGGGGCGCCCTCTCCATGCACATGCTCGATTCCGGCGACGTCAGCGATCACCCCTACGCCACCCAGTTCCAGGCCTTCTTCGACGCCCTCGATGAAGGCAAAGACATGCCCCTCACCAGCTTCCGCGAATCCCTCCGCAGCTTCGAAGTCATCTTCGCCTCCGACCGCAGCGCCGCCCTCGGCGGCCAGCCCGTCCGGATTGCCGATGTAGGGTGAGCCGTTGAAGCGTTAAGACCGTTGAATCGTTAAATCGCGACGCCTCCCTGACCTACGTGTCACGGAGGCGTCCTTGTGTCCTAACCGGCCAATTCCTTAACGCTGGTCGCGAATTGCGATCACCTCCCCCTGAAACTGACAAAAACAAAAGGGGCAGAAAAAATGGATGCACCCCGCCCACCTCCCCGGCCCTCAAATTATCAATTCTCAATTCTCAATTATCAGTTTGCAATCCTCCCCTTTGGTTAGGCCCCACCCAAGACTGAGCACTGAGCACTGAGCACTGAGCACTGAGCACTGAGCACTGAGCACTGAGCACTGAGCACTGAGCACTGAGCACTGCTAACCTCCCACCGCCCCTTGCACCCCCCACGCCCCCGTCTACCCTACCCCATGCCCAAGGTCCGCAAAGCCGTCATCCCCGCCGCCGGTTACGGCACCCGCTTCCTCCCCATCGCCAAGGCCATCCCCAAGGAGATGCTCCCCTTGGTCGACAAGCCCGTCATCCAATACGTCGTCGAAGAAGCCGTCGCCTCCGGCATCACCGACATCCTCATCGTCATCAGCCGCTCCAAGCGCGCCATTGAAGAGCACTTCCACCCCGCCTTCGATCTTGAGGCCGAGCTCGAAGCCAAAGGCCGCACCGAAGACCTCGAAAGCCTCCGCCGCCTCCAGACCATGGCCCGCATCCACTTCATTTGGCAGGCCAAAATGGGCGGCTTGGGCGATGCCATCCTCCACGCCCGCGACCACATCGGCGACGAACCCTTCGCCGTCCTCCTCGGCGATACCGTCGTCACCACCGATGACCCCAACCGCCCCGTCACCCGCCAGCTTGCCGACATCATCGAGCGCCTCGGCGGCTCCGCCGTCGCCCTCCAGGAAGTGCCCGTCGAAAAGGTCAGCCGCTACGGCATCCTCGGCGGCCCCGAGATCGAGCCCGGCCTCATCCGCGCCACCCAATTCATCGAAAAGCCCAAGCCCGAAGAAGCCCCCTCCCGCCTCGCCGTCAGCGCCCGCTACGTCCTCTCCCCCAAAATCTTCGACCATCTCGAAAAGACCCCCAAAGGCAAAGGCGGCGAACTCCAGCTCACCGACGCCATGGCCAGCCTGATGAAGGAGGAAACCCTCCACGGCCTCCGCTTCCACGGCCAGCGCCACGACATCGGCAACAAACTCGACTTCCTCAAAGCCAACCTCCACTTCGGCCTGCAACGCGAAGACATCGCCCCCGCCCTGCGCGAGTATTTGCGCACATTGGCGCCGTAGCACAGGCATTCTGCCCGTCCGTTCGAGACATCCACTTCGCTGAGCCAGCTTGCGTCCATCCCGCAGACAGGGTAGCTTGCCCTGCATGAGCACGCTGAATCCAACGCTCCTTCGGGAGCTCCAAACCGCACCGGAGCCGGTGCAGGAGGAGGTGCTCGACTTTTTGATGTTTGTTAAACTCCGGCGCAAAGCTCCGGAAAACGGCATTGACCAAACCGCTGGCGTTTGCGGTGGTGACGCCTGCATCGCCGGGACCCGAATTCCGGTATGGTCGCTGGAGCAAGGGCGGCGCCTGGGTTTTACGGAAGACGACTTGCTGGTCAATTACCCTACGCTGGCGAAGGGCGATCTTGCCGCCGCTTGGGCCTATGTGAAGACCCACGAAGACGAGATCGACAACGCCATACGCGAAAACGAGGAGGCCTGATTCGTCGTGGCCGCCCGATTGTATTCCAACGAGAACTTTCACCGTCTCGTGGTCGAAGCCCTGCGGGAGATGGGGCATAACGTCGTCACCTCCCTGGATGCTGGCCGTGCCAACCAACGCATCCCCGATGACGAAGTACTGAAGTTCGCGGCTGGGGACGGGCGCGCCGTGCTCACCTTTAACCGCCTGCACTTCGTCCGTCTTCACCGCAAAACCAATGGCCGGCACGCCGGCATCATCGTGTGCTCTGAAGATCATGACATCCGGGCGCTGGCACAGCGAATCAATCAGGCGATTGTCGATTCCGGCACACTCTCCGGCCAGCTTTTGAGAGTGAATCGCCCTGCTTAGCCGTTCCTCCCAAACCCCGCGCCACGACATCGGCAACAAGCTCGACTTCCTCAAAGCCAACCTCCACTTCGCCCTCCAACGCCCCGACATCGCCCCCGCCTCCGCGAGTACATCCGCACCTTGGCGTAGCACAGGCATTCTGCCTGTGACCCCAGTAGCACGGGCATCCTGCCTGTGTCCAGTCGAGCGGGCATCCTGCCCGCAAAGTGGAACAGGCATCCTGCCCGTCGACTCCCGGCCTAACAACTGATGAACGCAGCTTCGCTTCCTCAGTCTTACCACCCGCCTTCATCAATTCGCACCTACGGGAGGCTGATGCGGTCGAATTGTTTGATGGTAACCGTGCGCTCTTTGTCGCCCCGGCGAAAGGTAATGATCGCCTGCTTCTTCGCTCCCGGCACCGGATCG
>JAXMIV010000007.1:0-16095 GCA_034377045.1 Prosthecobacter sp.
TCAAAAATGACGGCACGAAGGGGGGCGGGCATCCGGCATTGGAGCGTGAATGGTTCGCCATGCAAATGCGAACCGTCAGCCCTTGCGCGCCGGTTTCCGGCCCGCCAGCTTCGGCGCACCTGAGATTCGCAGGCTGCGCGACCATTCTTGGGCAAAGTCACGTTGGCAGCGCCCATTGATGATGGCGATGATTAACATGGCGATCAGCGCCCCGACCGAGGCCAGCGCCATGTCCTTTTGGGCATCCCAGACGTCGCCCTGGGTGCCGACATAAGCCTGCCCCAGTTCCCCACCGGCGACCATTGCCGCCACCCATTCCAAGAGTTCAAAAATCGCGGAGGTGGACATGACAAATTCCAGGGGCAGAAAATACGCCCAGAAGCCTCGTACCCTGGCCACTCGCAGAAAAATCTCCCGTACCGGATACGCGACGAACAGGCCATAAAGAAAGTGTACCAACCGGTCAAAGTGGTTGCGCTGCCAGCCGAACATATCATTGAACCCATGGCCGGTCAGGGCCTGCCACCACGCGTCGTACGGCACCTTTTCGTAGGTGTAATGGGCGCCGATTTCATGGAAGCAGAGGAGCGCAAAAATGAGAGTGTAGGAAACGCGGGAGAAAATCCTTCGCCGGTAAGTCCAGATGAGCACCAGTGCGCCGGGTCCCAGTAGTACATTCTCCATCGCCCAGTCCTCCCGGTAATGGGGGTGAATGGCCAGGGCGATCCACAGGACGCAAAACAGCGCAGCCAGCAGCAGGGCGTGGTTTCGGTAGTTCAACATGGGGGGAAACGTGCCAGATTCAAGTATCGTAGTAGCCAAGCATAAAATAGACTGCTGAAAATGCCCATGCTTCATTTGCCCCAGACTCAGGCTCTGCATTCGTGGCTGGCGTCTTTGCACGATGAGCCGCTCAGCTATGGGCACCGGGGCGGTGTCGATGAGCCACCGGCCCACGCTTTCGTTCTCGACAGGCACCGGATCAGATTGGGCGAGGGTGAGACTGCCTATGAGAAAGCTCGAGCCGCCCTGCGCTCTTGGGTGATCTTTCCTTCCTGGGCGCCGATTTTTCCACCGGACCAGGTGCAGGAACCCGGCCGCCTGGTGGCCACAACCATCAGAATCATGGGGCTTTGGTGGCTCAATCCCTGCCGCATTCTACAACGCATTGATCAAGCCCATGCACCGGTTCGCCGTTGCGGCTTTGTCTATGGCACCTTGCCCCAGCATGCCGAATGCGGAGAGGAAAGGTTTATGGTGGAACTGTTGCCGGACGGCTCCGTGTGGTATGAGATACGCGCCTTTTCGCGCCCGCGGCACTGGCTGGCGCGGCTCGGTTTTCCTCTGGCGCGCTGGTGGCAACTGCGTTTTGTGAGGTACTCCCAAGCCGCCATGCTCCGCGCTGTGGCAAGCACTCCAACTTCGGCCCCATGATTCGCCTTCATCCCCTTTTCGGCATCCTGATCTGGCTGCTCTTCCTGGCGGCATGGCGGCCGCAATTCCATGAACCTAGGTGGATCATCGTTCTGCTGCTCTTTTCACCGCTGGTGCTGATGCCCTTGTCCAGATCGCTGCGTGGCCGCACCGACCGGGAGCTGGGGCGCCAGATCTTCGATGTGCCGGCTGCGGCTTTGTTGGCGCCGGCCTTCTCTTTCCAGCCAGGTTGGTTGACGGCGCTGATCTCGTTGCCCTGGCTGATTCTTTGCGGCGCGACGGCACTGGAAGCGCTGAAGGACTGGCGGCGCCGGCGCCCGTTTGACATCGCGGAGACGTGCCTGCAGAGCTCGCGTGTCTTCCCGGCGATTGGCGCGGTGTGGCTTACCGCGGAGCGCCTTGGCTGGAATCCTTTCGGGTATGATTCTTTGATTGTGCTGCTCACGGCGGCCCATTTCCACCACGCGGGATTTACCCTGCCCTTGATCGCCGGTTTGCATGGCCGGGAGCGGCCGGGAGCCGTGGCCAGGATCGCCGGTTTGCTGATCTTGGCAGGGGTGCCGCTCGTGGCGGTGGGCATTGCTCTCACCCATGCCGCCGTCTGGCGGGGAATCGAACCGTGGGCGGTGGCCGTGCTCGCCTTGGGCAGCTTGGTTGTGGCCGCGCTGCAGGTGGGCAGGGCTCTCGATCAAAATCAGCGCCGCTGGCAACGCATCACCATGGGGATTTCAGGGTTTTCATTGGCTGCGGCCATGGTCCTGGCTCTCGGTTATGGCATGCGTTCGCTGTGGCCCGCCGTCGCCTTTTCGATGCCTTCCCTGTGGGCGGTGCATGGCACGCTGAATGTGTTTGGCTTCGGCCTGTTCGGCATCCTGGCCTGGCGGTCTTTGGCGGCCAGGGCCATAGAGAGCTGATAAGGCACTCTCTGCCGCCACGTTTAGCCTCCCCTACCATGCGTTTTCTCTCCATTGTCCTTGCCTTCGCCCTCGCCGGTCCCGCCCTTGCCGCGGACAAAAAACAGGTCGTCATGATCGCCGGCAAGCCCAGCCACGGTCCCGGCCAGCATGAGCACAACGCCGGGATTCTCCTGCTGAAGAAATGCCTGGAGCAAGGCGCCGGAGAGCAGGTGGAAATCAAACATCACCTCAACGGCGAGTGGCCTGCCCAGGACGAACTGGCGAAGGCCGACACCATTGTCATTTATTCGGATGGCGGCGGTGGCCACCCGGCTTTGCAGGATGACCGCCTGCAGCAACTCGACAAGGAAATGAAGCGCGGCTGCGGTTTTTTAACCCTGCATTACGCGGTTGAACCCACCATTGAGAAGGGCGGTAAAGAGTTCATTGACTGGATGGGTGGCTGCTTCGAAATCAACTGGAGTGTGAATCCGCACTGGGACGCGACCTTCAAGGAACTGCCTGCGCATCCCATCACCAGCGGTGTGAAGCCCTTCGCCACGAATGACGAATGGTATTTCTACATGCGTTTCCGTGCCGGCATGCAAGGTGTAACCCCCATTCTCAGCGATGTAGCGCCGGATTCCACCATGAGCCGGCCTGACGGCCATCACAGCGGCAATCCCGCCGTGCGCGAATCGGTCAAGAACAAAGAAAAACAACACGTGGCCTGGGCGGCTGAGCGTGAAGGCGGTGGGCGCGGCTTCGGTTTTACCGGCGGCCATTATCATCAAGGTTGGGGCAATGCCGATCAGCGCAAACTCGTTCTCAACGCCATCCTCTGGACCGCCAAGGCGGAAGTACCCGCCAGCGGTGTCGAATCCACCGTCACCGCTGAGGATATGACCGCCAACCTTGACCCCAAGCCCGGCCAGGGACTGCCTGAAAAGCCGAAGAAGAAGTAGACTTAGATTTTTGGCTTCAACGTTCCCTTAAGACGGGCGGCGAACTCCGCATGTTCGGCGCTCGCCAAGCCACCCTGTACCGTGGCCAAAACCGTCGCTGCATCTTCGAGAATCAAAGCGCGAACATTGAGCCATAGGCCGGGGAAAACGCGGCTGCGCAAGATGCCATCTGTGTCGGGAATCCATGGCAGGTACTCGTCATTTTCCATGCGCCAGCCGTCCAGTTCACCTTCCCAGGTGCGCCAGACAAGGTACTCCAGCACTCCGGCACGGCGGTAGGAATCCCGCTTTTCCCGGGTGTCCACGGATGCACTGCTACCCGCGACTTCCACGACCAACTCAGCCGCACCCACAAGATAGCCCTTGTCATCGACCTTGGTTTGTCCGCCGCATTCCGCTAACAAGCGCAGCAACCCGTCCGGCTGCGGCACATCGTCGGGACCAAGACGTGTCGTCGCATTGGTGGCATGTTGCACACCGGGTGTGGCAGCAGCATAAACACCAAGCCATGTTTGGATAAATCCATCAGGTACACCGTGTTGGTCGAGGCGAACGGGAGAGGCCATAAGATAAACGCGTCCTTGAATTAACTCGGCTTTTTTTACCTCTGGCATCGCATCGTAACGACGCATAAATTCGCTGGCGGAAAGATGATCTCCATTTTCCAGAGGGGGGACCGCATCTGGAAGGGCGCGGCGCAGAATTGGCGTTTCCAGCAAACTGTGCATGCGCCAAACTAACCTCGAAGCCTCTCTTTGCCAAGCTTCTCTTCACGCCGCCACGCAGGGCAGCATCATTGCATCGCGCATGCCGTGCAGGATTTTCTTGTCGGCCGGGCAGACGGTCGCCAGGACGCCGCCGAGTTGAGTCTCTTCCGTTCCCGCAGACACGAAGTAGTACGGACAGAGTCTGACTCGGGACTGCATCATTGTTGTGTCCCGGAGGTCCTCATGCCATGCGGGATGATTGACGACTTTGGCCCGGTGAAACTCCTGCAGAACGAACGGATTGGTGGAAAAACTGGCCAGCGCTTCATCCAGCGCCGCTGCCCATTGTTCCTGCGACAGGTCATGGCCGATAAAGACCCCGCGCGATCCCCAGCCCCGTTCCGAAAAGCCGCTGATCTTGAGCGCCAGTTCACGCTGCTTGCCGCCGAATCTTTTGGCTTCCTGCCACGAGTGGATGTTGAGCCGTGGATAGACCGCGATGGCTGGCAAAGGTTCCGGATTCATAATCCAGCCGCGTGGAATGCAGCGCTGTAATAGCGTCAGTTGATCCCGGCTCAGCTCGCGGCTCCACCACTCCTGAAGCTGCGGCGACCAAAACAGCGCCAGCCACAGTTTCTCTTCCAGAAATGCCTTGAGCGGCGGCGTGAAACTCACCTCGCCCTGCCGTGCCAAGCGCAGCATTTCAGCGCTGAGTTCGACGTTGTCCAAATCGAACAACTCAAAGAAGCGATAGAACGACAACCCCGCTAGCTCATGCGCCGCCAGGTTCCACGAGTTCAGCACCCGCCGCGGCGGCCCTGGTGATCGTTCGTTGAGCCTGCCTGCCAGCCATTCCATCTCCGGCTGGTAGTCCCCTGATTCGCGGGAGATCAGGATATCCTCATGCGGAAAAGCCGCGGCAAAACCCTCCAGCATTCCCTCGGCGCCGCCCAGCACTGCCTGGCCCAGGGCCGCATACGTTTCATTCAGCCATCCGGTTAGGCCGATCCCTCCCGGCAGCGAATCCAACTCCGCAATCGCCACTCCGGTCTCCGTCAGCACCAAGTCCGGGCGCAGGACCCGCGGCAGCTCTTGCCGCCAGCGATCATGGCGGCCCAGTTCGATGACCGCTGCGGGCTTCCCCTGATCCAGCCACTTCGCCACCCAACTCAGTTCGTCAGTGTCCAGGCTCTCAAAATACAGCCGGTTGCAGGCCCGCTGAAAGGCGCGCAGCGCCGGACCCAGCGCCTCGATCGTTTGAATGACCTCCGCTCCCAGAGGAAAGGCGTCGGGAGACATCACCCATTCCTTGTCACGAAACATGCCGCCCTTCGGAAAGGCACGGCGGATTTGATCAATGCGTTCGGCAGGGGACATCAGAGGGCGAGCTTCTGGCTCGCGGGGGTGCTGATGCGTTATCCCAACCTCTCGGAAGCGCAAATGAAGTTCCGCGCCAAGTGCTACTTCAGCGTCAGGTCCTCCATGACCGTGCGCAACTGCTCATGGGTCTTCGCCACCATCGATTGACTCGGCGGCCCCACCATTTGGTCATTCCACACCCTTTCCAGGTCGGTGAGCAACTTGATCACCGGTTGCAGCAGGACCGAACGCCGCGTGGTATCCGTCAGTGAGGCGAAATCCTGCCGTAGTTCCGCCAGCAGGGCAGGGGAGCCGATGCACAGGTGCCGGATATCCACATTGGGCGTTTCCACGACCAGTTTTGAAACGATCTCCAGGGATCGAATCCAGGCGCCGATGTCCACCAGCGTCGCCAAATCCGGGTCCCGCTGTTCCCGCAGCAGGCGCATCAGTTCCTGATGGCCGTCCACGATCTCATTGCGCAGACTTTTCCATTCGCCCGTCTCCGCCATCTTCGCCTGGGTCATCAGGCGCGGCTTCATCTTCTCCCCCAGGCCCAGCAGGCGGCAATACATGACGATGTCCTGGTTGTTGTTGCGGAACTGCTGCGAATCTCCCGCTTCCCAGATCAGAAACGTTTCCCCGATCAGCCCGCCCAGCGTGAAGGCCGCCTTATTGCGATCCGCGCTCGGATGCGGCGGTTGGGGCCGGTAGAGCATGCGCCAGCGGGCCTTGGTGTGCTGACCCGCCATCTCCAGGAAATCCGCCGGCGTTTGATCCGCAGTCCAAAAGATCTTCGAGTTAAACTCTCCGGCGCTCGCCGCGATCGAATCCTTCTCCACATCCCGCGCTGGCATGGCCGGCGGGGGTTGCTGGCTTAGGGCACTCCCGAGCAACAGCGCGGTGAGCACTGTGTACGGAAGCACATTGGGAATCGTGTGCACCTTGAGAGCGGGAGCTTGGGTTGGGACAACTACAGACTCCAAAAGGAGCCCTGACGTTCAAGACGAGCGGCTTCGCCCGGGTAGAAATCACTCGACGGTCACGCTCTTGGCTAGATTTCGGGGCTTGTCCACATCACAACCGCGCGCGACGGCTGTGTAGTAAGCCAGCAACTGCAACGGGATAACCGTCAGCAGCGGCGACAGGTAAGATGGGCAGTCCGGCACGTAAATGACATCCTCGGTTAGGCGCTCCAACTCGGTGCGCCCCTCCGTTGTCACGCAAATCACCGGGCCTTTGCGCGCCAGCACTTCCTCAATGTTGCTGACGTTCTTGTCGAAGACCGCGTCATCTGGCGCGATGAAGATCGAGGGCATGTCCGGCTTCACTAGGGCGATTACGCCGTGCTTGAGTTCCGCGCTTGGGTGGCCGCTGGCGTAGATGTAGCTGATTTCCTTCATCTTCAGCGCCCCCTCCAGCGCCACCGGATAATTGGCCTGGCGGCCCATGAACAGCATGCCGTCGGCGTGCGCATGTTTGTCGGCGATCGCCTTGATCCGATCCGTCTGCTTCAGGATGGCGGCGATCTTGTCCGGAATGGCCTCCATCTCGTCAATCATCTCGATCCCGTCGCTGCTGGACAGGTGATGAATGCGGCCGAACAGCATGCCCAGCAGCGTCACCATCATGACCTGGGAGGTGAAGGTCTTCGTCGCCGCGACCCCGATCTCCGGTCCGGCATGGATATAGCACCCGCCGTCACTCTCACGGGCAATCGTGCTGCCGACGCTGTTGACGATGCCCAGGCAGCGGATGCCCTTGCGCCGCGCCTCCCGCATCGCCGCGAGGGTATCAATGGTTTCGCCGCTCTGGCTCAGTACAAATTGCAGCGTATCGCGATCCGCGGGCACGTTGCGGTAGCGAAATTCACTGGCGATCTCCACCTCCGTCGGCACCCGCGCCAGGGTCTCGATCACATACTCACCCACCATGGCCGCGTGATAGGCCGTGCCGCAGCCACTGAGGATGATCCGGTCAATGCCGCGCAACTCCTGCGGCGTCATGTTCAGGCCGCCCAGCACCGCCGTGCCTTCATCTCGGGAAAGCCGCCCGCGCATCGCATTGCGCAGGGAGGTCGGTTGCTCGAAGATTTCCTTCAGCATGTAGTGCGCGAAGTCACCTTTCTCGGCGTCATCCGCCGTGAACTCCACCCGGCTGATCTGCACCCGCGCCGGACCGCCTTCCGTACTGTGCACATCGTAGCGCTCACGGGTCAGACTGACGATGTCATGGTCATTCAAATACACCACATCCCGCGTGTGGGCGACGATGGCCGAGACATCGCTGGCCAGGAAGTACTCCTTGTCACCGAGTCCCACCACCAGCGGACTGCCGAGCCGCGCGCCGACGATCACGCCGGGGACATCCGCATGCATCACCGCGATGCCGTAGGTGCCTTTCACCTTCGCCAGCGCCGCCTGCAGCGCGTGCCGCAGCCGCTCCGCCCCGTTCGCCTCGTCCGAAGCTTCAAAATAACGGCCGACCATGTGCGCCAGCACCTCCGTGTCCGTTTGCGATTCAAACGTGTCACCTTGCGCCAGCAATTGATCCCGCAGCGTCTGATAGTTTTCGATCACGCCGTTGTGCACCAGCACCAGCTTGCCGCTCTGGTCGCGGTGGGGGTGCGCGTTTTCATCCGTCGGCGCTCCATGCGTGGCCCAGCGGGTGTGGGAGATGCCCACGTCCCCCTTCGGATCGAGCTTCGCCACCGCCAGGCGGAGATTCTCGATGCGCCCGGCGCGCTTGATGACCTTCACCGAGTCGCCGCCATTGAGCAGGGCGATTCCCGCCGAGTCATAACCGCGATATTCCAGCCGGCGCAGTCCATCCAAGAGGATCGGACTGGCCTGCCGACTGCCAATGTAGCCAACAATGCCGCACATAGTGTTCGTTTGCCCGCCACAGAGCGGGCAGGGACTATAGCGGCTGGAGTGCCAGCTTGCCACCCGATTTGCCTCAAATCCCAGCCTACGGCTTCACTTTCGCCATGTAGATGCTCGTTTTGCCCTCATGGCTCGAGTAATAACTCACCCACAGGAAGCCTTCGTGCCACACCATTCCGGGGTAGCTGCAATCGCCGCCGCTGGGCAGTTCCAGGATCGGCTCCAGGCCGGTCGCTGTCATGTTGAACAGCACCATGTGGGCGCCCGGTGTCTTGCCAAATCCGCGTGATCCCGCGATCAGCCGCCCATCGGGCAATTCGATAAAATTCGGCCCGCCCAACGGCACCGTCAGCGGTGTCCAGGTCCACTCGCGATAAGGCGCCTGCGCTGTCCCCATCATGCCCTTGCGATCGCCGCTCTCCCGCCGCACCAGCGCCCGCGCGCTGCCGTCCTTGAGAAACCGGATCGTCGCCTCGTTGGGCCGGTCCGTCATCTTCATGAGCGCCGAAAGCTGCCAAACTGAGCCGTCATTGCTCGCATAACTCTTCAACGACCACTCCGCTTCCGGCTTCGGACCGCCGGAGGTCGGGTGCGTGTTGTACACCGTGCCGTAAAATCTTTTGTCCGCCGGATTCACCGTTACCCGCCACAGCCAGTCACCTTCGGCCAGCAGTTTTTGCGGCGGCGTCCAGACCTTGCCATCGATGGAGGTCGCATACCGCGGCCGACGCCCCTTGAGATCTTTGGTGCCTTCGTAAATAGAGCCGCCGCACAGCAGATAGAGACGCTTTTCGTCCGGTGTGACCACCAACTTGGGATCGCGCAGATCGACTCCCTTCTCCGCCACCGATGCATAATCGACCCAGTTGTCGCCCGAGGAGGATATTAGGATGCGGATCACGCCGTCGCCGCCGACATGATCGGTCGCTTCACGGAAGCAGCAGTAGAACAGATTCTTGAACCGCACCAAATCCGTGAAGGCATTGTGGCCGCCCTTGTCCCAAATCTTTTTCACCGAAACGATCTGCGCCGCCGGTTGTTGGGCGGGCAGCGTACTCAGCATCGCAATGGCGGACAGCAAAAGAAGGGCGGGCGTTTTCATGGCGGAATCATAACGCATACCGGAGCCCGTCTCCTTGCGCCAGAATGAAAAGCGCCAATCTCCCCGCTTGGCGTGACCCGCGGCATCCCTTAGCCTCGCCCCATGGTGCGTTGCCTCCTCTTTTTACTCTGCCTCGCCGGTATGGCGGCTTCAGCCGTCGAACCCTTTGACCCCTCGGCGCTTCTTGATCTGGAAAAGGTGCTGGACACCGCTATCGCCAAAAAGAATCCGCCGGGCGCCATCCTCTGGCTGGAGCGCGCGGAGCAAAAACACACCTGGGTCAAAGGCGCCCGTGCCCTGGTTCCCGCCCGCGAAGAGATGACTCAGGACACGGTCTTCGACGCCGCCTCCCTCACCAAGATCCTCGCCACCACCACCTCCGTGATGATCCTGTTTGAGCAGGGCAAGCTCGATCTCGAGGCGCCGGTGAGCCGCTACCTGCCCGCCTTCATTGGTGAAGGCCGCGAGCGCATCCTCATCCGTCATCTGCTCACCCACACCTCGGGTCTAAAGCCCGGCATTCCCAAGGAACCCGCCTGGACGGGTTATGACACCGGCATCCGTCTCGCCCTGCAAACCGTGCCCGATGCCCCGCCGGAAATCTTCTTCCGCTACAGCGACCTCAACTTCATCCTGCTCGGCGAAATGGTCCGCACCGTCAGTGGCCAATCCCTCGATGCTTTCGCGCAGAGCCGCATCTTTGCTCCGTTGAAGATGACCTCGACGCGCTACTTGCCGCCTGCCGGCTGGCAGCCACGCATCGCGCCTACCGAAAAGGATGAAAACGGCGTCATGCTGCGCGGCGTCGTCCATGATCCCTCGGCTCGCCGCATGGGTGGTGTCGCCGGGCATGCCGGTGTCTTCACCACGGTCGACGATCTCGTTCGTTTTGCGCGCATGATCCTCGGGGAAGGGGAGCTCGATGGCGTGCGCATTCTGAAAGCGGAAACCGTGCATCGTATGCAGGCCGTGCAGACTCCCATCACCGTGCTGGAGCGCCGTGGCTTCGGCTGGGATATCGAATCGCTCTACAGCCGCCCTCGTGGCGGGTTGTTTCCGGGTGGTTCCTTCGGTCACACCGGTTTCACCGGCACCAGCCTGTGGATCGATCCCTTTTCGAAAACCTTCGTCATCTTCCTCAGCTCCCGCCTGCATCCTGATGGCAAAGGCAACGTCCGCGACCTGTACGAACAACTCGGCACCGCCGCCGCGAAATGCGTGCAGGGCATTGATTTCAATGCCGTCACCGGCGCCTTGCCGAAGCGCAAACCCACCTATATCCCCACCGTCCTCAATGGTATCGACGTCCTCCAGCGCGATCACTTCGCCGCGCTCTCCGGCCTGCGTATCGGCCTCATCACCAACCACACCGGCATCAATGCCAGCCGCGCCAGCACCATTGATCTCCTCGCCAATGCTCCCCAGGTCAAACTGCGCGCCCTCTTCAGTCCCGAACACGGCATCCGTGGCGCCCTCGATCAGGCGAAGATCACCGACTCCCTCGATAAAAAGACCGGCCTCCCCATTCACAGCCTCTACGGCGAACGCCGCGCCCCCACCGCCGAGCAACTCGCTGATCTCGATGCCCTCGTCTTCGACATTCAGGACATCGGCTGCCGCTTCTACACCTACATCTCCACTCTCCGTCTCTGCATGGAGGCCGCCGCCAAGGCTAACAAAAAGTTCTTCGTGCTTGACCGCGTCAATCCCATCGGCGGTCTCGCCATCGAAGGCCCCGCCATTGTCGACAAAGAAACGTTTACCGCCACTCATCCCATTCCGATTCGCCATGGCATGACCGTCGGTGAACTCGCGCGCCTCATGAATTCCGAGCGCAGCCTTGGCACCGATCTCCACGTCATCCCTGTCGAAGGCTGGCGTCGCGACTGGCTCTTCGATCAGACAAATCTGCCGTGGATCAATCCCTCCCCTAACATGCGCACCCTCAGCGCCGCGCTGCTTTACCCCGGCATCGGCCTTCTCGAATTTTCGATCAGCGTTGGCCGCGGCACCGACACCCCCTTCGAAGTCCTCGGCGCTCCCTACATCGACGATCTCCGTCTCAGCTACGAACTCAACAAACTCGCCCTGCCCGGCCTGCGTTTCCTCCCCATCCGCTTCACTCCCACCGCCAGCGTCTTCAAAGACGGAGCGTGCGGCGGCGTCCGCATCCAAATCACCGATCGCGCGGCGTTGAAACCCGTTCAATCGGGCATCGCCATCGCCGCCACCCTCCAACGTCTCTATCCCAAACAGTTCGCCCTAGAAAAGGTCAACACCCTCCTCAATCACACCACCTTCCTCGATCCCATCCGCGAAGGCAAGCCATGGCAACAAGTCGTCACCCAATGGGAATCTGAAACCGCCGTATTTTTGGTTAGGCGCGCCCAGGTGTTGATGTATTAAACGTAGCACGGGCGTCCTCGCCTGTTTCCAGTCTCCCAGGCATCCTGCCTGGGGTCTTCTTCCGTGTGCTCCCGAAAATGCCTGAAGTTCCACCTCCGTCCTTCGTTCTAATCGCCGTGAAACTGACCATCCTCCTCGCCGCCACCTTGGCGCTCTCACTCCCCGCCTTCGCCGCCGGCCTTAAGGTCATCGAAACCGACAGTGAAATCACCCTCACCAACGCCGGCGCCCCCGTCCTCATCTACCATAAGGCCGATGTCCCGCCGCCGCCCGAGGCCGATCCCGTATTTGTCCGCAGCGGTTTCATCCATCCCCTCTACACGCCCAAGGGCGGCGTTGTTACCGGCATCCACCCGAAGGATCATTACCATCATCTGGGACTCTGGCATGCCTGGGTACATGGCGAGCATGAAGGCAAGCCGGTGGATTTTTGGAATCTCAAAGCCCTAACCGGCCGCGTCAAGTTCGCCAAGACCATCGAAATTAAAAACGCTGGCGACAGTGCCGGTTTCACCGTCGAGCAGGAAGCCATCCGCTATCGCGATGGCAAAGGCGGCGATGCCATCGTGCTCCTGCGTGAACAGCTTCAAGTCACCGGCCGCCTCGTCGACGGCGCTTATGAACTCGATTACGACATCACGCAAAAAAACATCACCGAACAGCCCCTCGTCTTGACCGCTTACCGTTATGGCGGCGGCATCGCCTACCGGGCTCCGCTGGATTGGAACAAGGACAACAGCGACTACCTCACCAGCGAAGGCAAAACCCGCAAAGACAGCCACACCACCCGCGCCCGCTGGGTCGCCATGCACGGCCCCACCGCCAAAGGCGACGCCACCGTCACCGTGTTCGGCCACGCCAAGAATCACGATGCCCCTCAGCATCTGCGCACCTGGGACGACGGCAAAATCTTCTTCAACTACGTCCCCATCCAGGAAACCCCTTGGGAGATCAAAGCCGGCGAAACCATCACCCAGCGCTACCGCCTCATCATCGCCGACACCAAGCCCGACGCCAAAGACCTCGACGCCCGCTGGCAGCGCTATGCCCAGCAGTGATCAGCCCACCAAATTTTCAGTTTTCAGCTTTCAATTTTCAGTTTGTAGTACGTACCCTTTCCTCTCATGCAACCACGTCCCTTCCTCCTCCTCCTCGCCGCCGCGGCCGTCCTCGGCCTGACCCTGTCCACCTACGCGCAGGCTCCCGCTGCCAAGACTCCGGCCAAAAAAGCCGCCCCTATCACCGAGCCCGCCGATAAGCCCGCCCCCAAAAAAGACCCCGCCACCGGCCAGGTTCAGGCCCGCTTCCTGCAGGCGCATGAGAGCTTCCTGGCGCGCGGCAAGGCAGGCCCCATCGGTGTCCTCTTTCTCGGCGACTCTATCACCGCGGGTTGGGCCGGCGGCGGCAAGGAAGTTTGGGCGAAAAATTTCACCCAATACCAGCCCGCCAACTTCGGCATCGGCGGCGACCGCACCCAGCACGTTCTCTGGCGCATCGCCGAAGGTGAACTCGATGGCATCAAACCGAAAGTCGTCGTCCTCATGATCGGCACCAACAACAACGCCTATCCCGTCGAAGACATCATCAAGGGCGACAAAGAAATCGTGAAGCAGATCCACGCCAAGCTCCCCGACGCCAAGCTCCTCCTCCTCGCCATCTTCCCCCGCGGCGCCGAAGCCAATCACCCTCTGCGCGCCAAGCTCGCTGAGGTCAACAAAGCCCTCGCCAAACTCGACGATGGCCAAAAAACCATCTACCTCGACATCGGCGACAAATTCCTCGACGCCCAAAGCAACCTCCCCAAAGACATCATGCCCGACGCCCTTCACCCCAACGCCAAAGGCTACGAAATCTGGGCCGCCGCCATCCAAGAGCCATTGGCGAAGTTGATGAAGTAAAGCATCGACGCGAAGCTTTGGAGTGTGGAGAGTTGCCGGCTGCGCCGCCCTTTGGGCAGTCTTCGGCTGGCGGTCTGCGCTTCGCTTCGGCTGTCTCCGCTTTCTGTCCGGGAGGCTTGCCGACCGCAAGTCTCGTCCGCAATGCCTATAGTTAGGCAGTTCCGAGATGCCGGAGGCATCAAAGCCGGTAGCCGGTGGTCAGCGAGCCCTAGCGAGCGCCACCACCGGAAACCGCGCAACCTTCCCCCCATTCAAGGGCGCACCCCGGCAGGGGTGCTAGAAGTGTCCGCATACCCTGCGCCGCCATCACCCCCCTTGACTCCCTTCCGATCCTCCCTCATTTCCCGTCAGCCTCTCCACTCATGTCCCAAAGCCCGCCTCCCTCCCACCCCTTCGACCTCACCGGCCGCACCGCCTTTGTCTCCGGCACCTCGCGCGGCCTCGGCGAACGCTTCGCCCTCACCCTCGCCAAAGCCGGCGCTGATCTCATCATCTCCAGCCGCACGCTCGCTTCTCTCAAAGACATGGAGAAGCAGATCACCGACCTCGGCCGCAAATGCCTGCCGCTCGAACTCGATGTCCGTTCCATCGACAGCATCACCGCCGCCGTTGCCGGCATCAAATCCCACGCGCCCAAGATCGACATCCTCGTCAACAACGCCGGCTGCAACGTCCGCAAACCCGCCACCGAGATCACCTGGGACGATTGGAATCTCGTCGTCGATACCAACCTGCGCGGCACCTTCTTCCTCGCTCAGCAGGTCGCCAAGGAATTCATGATCCCCGCTGGTTATGGCCGCATCATCAACATCGGCTCCGTCACCTGCGTCGCCGGTTATGCCGGCCTCGCCCCTTACGGCGCGAGCCGCGGCGGCGTCCGCCAGATGACCATGAGCCTCGCCCATGACTGGGGCCATCACGGCATCACCGTCAACGTCCTCGCCCCCGGCTGGTTCAAGACCTCGCAGAACCGCGTCATGTATGAAGACGAAGGCTGGGTCGAATACCTGTGTGAACGCATTCCGTTAGGCCGCCCCGGCGCCATGAACGACCTCGAAGGCCCCCTCCTCTTCCTCGCCGCCGAAGAATCCCGCTACGTCACCGGCCAGCTCCTCCTCGTCGACGGCGGCATCTCCGTCGGCGCCACCCGCGCTCTCCCGAAGAAGTAAACCAATATAGAATGGCTCTTGAGTCGATGCAGTCCAAAGCACCTTTCCCTCGCCCCTTTGGGGAGAGGGCGAGGGTGAGGGGCTAGTTCGCCCCAGATACCCTCAATCTCGACCGTCCAACCGTTTACTGCCCACTGCCTACAGGCCACCGCCCCATGTCCCCCGCCATCGAAGCCCTGATCCACGCCGCCATCGCTGAAGATGTCGGCCCTGGCGATCTTACTTCGACCTACTTCGTCGCCGCCTCCTCCGCCTCCAAAGCCCGCATCATCGCCCGCGAGCCCGGCATCGTCTCCGGCATCGAAATCGCCGAGCGCGTCTTCCGCGAAATCAATCCCACCCTCGACATCGAAGCGCTCCTCCAGGACGGCGCCGCCTTCACCAAGGGCGCCATCCTCATGGAGATCACCGGCAGCACCCGCTCCATCCTCACCGCCGAACGCACCGCGCTCAACTTCCTCCAGCGCCTCTGCGGCATCGCCACCCAGACTCGCGCTTATGTCGAGGCCGTGCAGCCTCATCCCGTCCAGGTGTGGGACACCCGCAAGACCACCCCCGGCTGGCGCTTCCTCGAAAAAGCCGCCGTCAAAGCCGGTGGCGGTACCAATCATCGGTTAGGCCTTTACGACCACATCATGGTCAAGGACAACCACCTCGCCGCCCACCTCACCCTCGATCAGCTCCAGGCCGCCATTGATCAGGTCAAAGCCGATCACCCCCAAGCCCGCATCCAGATCGAAGCCGACAACCTCAACCAGGTCGCCGACTTCCTTACCCTGCGCAGTGTCGACATGCTCCTTCTCGACAACATGTCTGTCGATCAGCTTCGCCAAGCCGTCGCCCTCAACGCCGGCCGCCTGTGGCTCGAAGCCAGCGGTGGCATCACCCTGCAAACCATCCCCCAAGTCGCCGCCACCGGCGTCAACGCCATCTCCGTCGGCGCCCTCACTCACTCCGCAAGAGCCCTGGATTTGGGCCTCGACTTCGTCAACTAAGGTAGGGCAGCTTGTCCCAAGCCGCCATCGTCGCAAAAATCACTTCGCCTTTCCTCCCGGAGGGAGGACGGCCGGTAGCCGGTGGTGGAAATCGCGGAGCGATTGGGAACCACCGGAATAGAGACAATAAACAATGTTAGGTGAGGGTGCGTCCCGGAGGGACGCCGGAAGCGTGCGCTTCATCCAGCAGCACCAAGGCCTCGCGGACCAGCAAAATGTAGACTTTTGTCAAAAACCAGATGTAAAGGACCAAATAAGTTGGTATTCCAGTACTGCGGT
>JAXMIV010000008.1:0-2893 GCA_034377045.1 Prosthecobacter sp.
CGGACACGGGCCGGGGCAGGTCGTGTAGAAAAAATCCGCCACCCAGACTTTGCCCGCAAGGTCGGAGAGACGCAGCGTCTCTCCGCTGCGTTCCGTGAGGGCAAATTCCGGGAGTTTCCAATGTTTGGCCAGGACCGCCGGCGCAGCCGGTGGCTGCAGCATTTCAAACGCCGCGTCCTCGTTGCGCTTCTCACACGCAGCCAGGAGCAGTGTGATGCCGGCAAGCGCCGCGTAAAGAGTGCGTGCGCTCACACCTTGGTGAAGACCATCAGGCCAAGGATGAGGGGAAGGAAGAAGATGGAGGCAAAGAACAGGCGCCGTGCACTCGCGCGGTCCCTCTCGATGAGGAACTGAACCGCAAAGAGGAGCATGATCCCATCCATGGCCAGCGCCCCGCCGAGATAGATGCTGCTGTTGATCCCGGCGTAAAAGGGAATCAGCGTGCAGACGATGAGCGCGCCGGTATAGAGCAGGCTCTGCATCGCCGTCGCGCAGCCGCTGAGATCGTCGCGACGCAGCATGACGAAGCCCGCCTGGGCATATTCGTCGCGATACATCCATGCGATGGCCAGGAAGTGCGGCATCTGCCAGGTGAAGAGAATCCCGAAGAGGACCCATGCCTCGAGGCCGAAGGAAGGTTGCACAGCCGTCCAACCGATCACAGGAGGGATCGCCCCGGAGACCGCGCCGACGATCGTGCAGAGCGAGGTGCGGCGTTTTAGCGGGGTGTAAGCCGTGATGTAGATGAGAATGGTCGCGGCGGCGAGAATGGCGCTGAGGCCGTTGACAGCCAGCGCCAGCCAGGCGACCCCAATCACCCCGGTGCCGATGCCCAAGGCCAGTGCATGGCTCGGCTTCCAGCGACCCGCCGGCAAGGGGCGATGCCGCGTGCGCTCCATGAGGCGGTCCACTTTGACCTCGATGAATTGATTCAAGACGGCGGCCGCAGCGGCAGCGAGTGTGGTACCGCCCACGGCGTGCAGGAGGAGCATCCAATCAAGGCGGTCTCCCGAGGCCATGCAGAATCCGACGAAAGTCGTAATGATGACCAGCAGGCTAAGGCGCGCCTTGGTGAGCGCCATAATGTCGGTCATCAGGCCAGGGCCGGCCTCCTCCCGCGGGATCTCCAGGGGCATGGTGATGTCTTGAGTACGATTCATGCGGCAACCTCTATCAAAGTCCTTGTCGGTTCGATGCGCTGGGAGGGATTGGAATTTCGTCCGGCCCGAACGGCTAGCAGGACGGTGGCGGCAAAGAGGGCGGCTCCATTGACGACGTGCAAAGTCGTGAGGGCGGGCGGACGCAAATTCCAAATTACGAACATCCCGAGGGCGATCTGGCTGGCGGTGAGGAGCAGCAGGAGCAACGCGGGACGCGTCAACCGCACCTCACCGGAGCCCAAGCGAAATGTCCGGATGCATAACCACAGGATGCCAACGGTCACGACCAACGCTCCCAGGCGAGTGTGGGTAAAATTGAGATCGACCGGCATACTGTGGACCTTGGGCATGAAAGTGCCATCCACTGTAAGCGGAAATGAAGGAATCGCGAGCCCCGCGCCAAGGTGCCGCATCGTGGCGCCGACCACGAGTTGCAGGAAAAGCAGCCCCACTGTGATCCAGGCGAGGCGGGCAATCTTGCCAAAGTCCGGCCGCGCAGTGAGCCGGGACCAGACCGGTGAAAGCACTGCGGCGAGGGCGACGACGAGCGCCAGTTCGACTTGGGCAAAACAGCCGTGCAACACGCGGAAGGTGGTCGCGATGGTGCTCGTGGTCGCGGCGATCCCCTGCGGGTCAAGAATGACGCGCAAACCGCCCAGCACCGCTTGGGCAAGAATTCCGATCAAAGCCCATAAGGCCAGCCAGAAAGCCGCGCGCGGCAGGTCGCGACGCTGGAACGCCACCCACCCGAAAAGGATGGCCACGAGCGTGGCGACCAAGCCCGCGGTGAGCCGATGACCGTGTTCCAGAAGCATAAAAAAATCCGTCAACCATCCTTCCGGATTCAAGGAGCCGTTGCTCAGCGGCCAGTCGGGGAACGCCATGCCCGCCCCGGCCGTGGTGGTATGGCCGCCGGTGAAAATCAGCCAAAACGCCGCAACCACGACCAGTTTCGCGTAACGCGCCAGCCAGAGAGTGGCGGCGGCAGGTTGGGAAGCGGTGGAACTCAAGGCGGTGTGGCGATGGGCGCCACCGGCCGCACCATGCGGTCGGCTCCGCCGGCGCCCTGGGCCGGCTTATTGCGCTACAGGAGCGGCGGGTGTGGTGGCCGGGGCTGCAGGAGCAGCGGGAGCCGGAACTGCGGGAGCCGGATTTGGTGCCGGTGCAGCGGGAGATGCCGGGGCCGGAGTTGCGGCTGGCACCGCGGGGGCTGCCGGGGCCGCATTCGGAGCAGCCGCAGCCGGGGTCGCAGGTGCGGCCGGAGCCGCGGCGGGCGGATGCTGCAGATCGGTCGTCTCCTTGACCCACGCGTCGAAATCAGGCTTCTCATGGACCTTCAGGAGCGCGCGCATCGCGTAGTGGCCCGCACCGCACAACTGCGAGCAAACGAGTTCGTATTCACCGACCCGAATGGGTTTAAACCAAACCGGGATTTTCGACCCTGGGATCGCATCCTGGCTGATGCGCATATTCTGGAGCTGAAAGCCGTGGATAATGTCCTTGGATGTGATTTCGATGACGGAAGGTTTATTATTCTGCAGGTGCAGTTCGTTCTTCGAAACGAGGTCGTCCTTGCCATTCGGATCATTGAGATCACGGCCCAGCGGGTTGTTGCCACTGACGTAATCCGCGCGTTTTTTGCCGAACTGGCCATCGGGGCCCGGGTAATGAAAGTACCAGGCAAACTGTTCGGCGACGGCATGGACCTCAATGGCGTCGCCCTTGGCCGGAAA
>JAXMIV010000009.1:0-4586 GCA_034377045.1 Prosthecobacter sp.
ATCCGCGACGTGCGCGCCATCGAGGAGGAATCGAAGCCTGCCTCGGCCTACGAAGACGTCACCGTCATTCCCAAGGACCTGACCATCAAAGCCATTGTCCGGGCAGACACCGCCGGTGAACGCTGTTACGCCCCGCTCTTCGTCGCCCAGGAGCTGTTTCAATTGGATGATGGCGTCACCGGCCTGGAACTCGAAATCGCCGATCCCGATGCCGTGGAGGATATTGCTGATGGGTTGATGAACAGCGGCGTCGTGCCCTTCGATTGGGGCGCCCGCACCTGGCGCGGAACCCATGGCTCTTTGATGGCTTCGGTGGAAAACCAAAAGTCTTTGATGTACTTCTTGTTAGTCTTTATCATGCTCGTCGCCGCGATCTGCGTGATGAACACCATCATCACTGTCACCGTACAGAAGCGGCGGGAGATTGGGGTGCTCACTGCTCTTGGCGCGTCGGCGCGGCAAATCATCGCCATCTTTCTTATTCAGGCTTCGGTGGTCGCCTTCTCCGGGATCGTTCTCGGCATTGCCGGCGGCACGCTCTTCCTTGCCTGTCGGAATGGCTTCCGCTCAGTCATCGCCTGGCTCTTCAATCGCGACATCTTTCCCCAGGAAATCTACTTTCTCTCCGGCATCCCCGCGGATGTGGACATCATCGATGTCGGTTCGGTCTCCATCCTCGCCGTCGTCCTTTGTCTCCTTGCCGCGCTCATTCCGTCCTGGTTTGCCGGCCGAGTCGATCCAGCCGTCGCGCTTCGTGATTGATCTTGGGTATCTCCTTCGTTTCCACCAGTTCTCATGCGCCGCTTCTCCACTCTCAGTTTCGCCGTCATCCTCATCGCTTCTTGCGGCAAAGAAAAACCGGTCGCGGTCTCACCTTCGGCGCCCGCCACGGTTCCTGCACCCGCAAGCGTCTCTCCCGCAGCCGCTCCCGTGGCCCCCAAAAAGACCTACTGGAACCCGGAGATGCTGCATGCTGAGATCAAGTTTCACAACCCAGCCTACGAAGGCAATGGCGAGTTCAGCATGGAGGAAGGCGCGCCGGTCGCGATCAGCCTGCGCGGCGCCAAGGTGCAGAATCTCGTCTTCCTCGAGCGCCTCCAACCCCTCGCGCTCGATCTCAGCGGCACCCCCATTCAGGACATTCGCCCGCTCAAAGGCATGAAGTTGGTGGAGTTATACCTTGAAGACAGTCCCGTGACCGATCTCTCTCCCCTGCGCGGCATGCCTCTGCAAAAGCTCTACCTCAGCCGCACTCCGGTGAGCGACTTGTCCGCGCTCGAAGGCATGCCGCTCATCGAATTCAACGCCGTCGATACCAAGGTCTCCGACCTTGCTCCCCTGGCGAAGTCCCCCATCCAGATGCTCTGGCTTACCGGCACTCCGGTCACCAACATTGCGCCGCTGAAATCGGTACCCATGGTCAGCCTAACCTTGCATCGTTCTAAAGTCACCGATCTCTCCCCATTGTCCGGCACCGCTCTCCAACGCCTGCACATTGCCGAAACCCCGGTCACCGATCTCACCCCGCTCAAAGGCATGTCGCTGACCCGCCTCGTCTTTACGCCCACGAACATCAAGGCTGGCCTCGATGTCGCCAAAGCCCTCCCTCTTCAGGAAATCGGCACCCGCTTCGACGACGAAGGCCGCGACCTCATGCCCCCTGAGGCCTTCTGGGCGCAGTTGGGGAAGTAGCCGTTTCTCCCCAATGCTTCCCCCCTTCGGCACCGACGTCCTCCACACTTTCGAAGATGAGGCCTTCAATCGCGTCTATCCGCTGAAGGTTCGGAATCAGTCCGCGGCCCATTGGACTCCCGTTCAGGTCGCTCGCAAAGCCGCGCAAATGCTGGTCACCAAGCCCGGCACGCGCGTTCTCGATATCGGCTGCGGCCCCGGCAAATTCTGCGCGATCGGCGCCACCACGACTGGTGGCTGCTTCACCGGCGTTGAGCAGCGGGCTCATCTGGCCACCGTTGCCAGCGACATGATCCGCAGTCAGGGCATTCCGCGTGTCGAGATCATTCACGCCAACATCACGGATGTGCGCTTCAGCGACTACGATGCCTTTTACATCTACAATCCCTTCCAGGAAAATATCCTCCCTTCCTTGCGGATCGATTCCAGGGTCGAAATGACTGAGTCTCTCTACCTTCGCTACACGGAGTATGTCGAACAACAACTCGCCCAAGCTCCCATCGGCACCCGCGTTGTCACCTACGTAGGCGAATGCGAAGAAATCCCCACCTGCTACGCCTGTGATCGCGAGGCTTTCGGTGGGTACCTGAAACTCTGGATCAAAATCCGCTAGTCAGCGCTCCTGATCTTCCCCCATGCACCCGAACATCCGCCTCTTCATCTGGTTCCGGCTGCTCTTCAATTGCCGCCTCTATTACCCGGTCTTCACGGTCCTCTTTCTCGATCTCGGCCTGAGCATTGCCGAGTTCGCCGCCCTCAATGTCATTTGGGCGATCACGATCGTCCTGCTCGAAGTCCCCTCCGGCGCTATCGCGGATCAGTTTGGACGGCGTTTCATGATCGTCATTTCCGGTTGGCTCATGGTGGCGGAGATGGCGACGCTTTGCCTCATGCCAGTAGGCAATCATGACGCGGTGCTCTGGCTGTTTGTCCTCAATCGCATTCTCAGCGGCGCGGCCGAAGCCTGTGCCAGCGGCGCTGATGAAGCGCTGGCCTATGACTCCCTGCCGGAAGCCGACCGCAGCACCCTCTGGTCGCGCGTCATGGCGCAACTCAGCCGCGGCATGGCCATTGGCTTCATCATCAGCTCCATCAGCGGTTCAATTCTCTATGATCATGGTAAAGTGACGGCGTTTCTTGCCGCCTTCGGCATCGGCTCCATCGATCGCGCCGTCACCATGAAGATCCCGCTGGTGCTCAATCTCCTCACCGGCATTGCCTGCCTCCTGGTTACCCTGCGCATGACCGAGGTGGTGCCTGCGGGCGCCGCATCGCGGGGCAGGGGAACGTCCATTCTTCAGGACACCCTCACCGCGCTACGGGGCATCGGCTCCGCCGCGCGCTGGATCTGGCACACGCACGCCGCTTTGACGTTGATGGTTTTCGGGGTCGTCTTCGACAGCATCATTCGCCTCTTCCTCACCGTCTCCAGCAACTTCTACCGGCTCGTCGGCATTCCCGAGGCCTGGTATGGCGTCATTGCAACGGTCGCCGCCCTTCTCGGCCTGCTCACCGCCGGTCTCATGGAGCGCCTTTCCGAGCGCCACACCGCGGCGAAAAACTTCGCTTGGTTGGCCGTCGTCACCTTCGCCAGTCTCCAATTCGCCGCCCATCCCCAGCACGGCTGGCTTGGCGTCGCCCTCATCATGCCGCTCATGCTCGGCATGCGTTTCCTCCAGTTCTTTCTGTCCTACTACCTCAATGCCGTCGTCGACTCCGGCCATCGCGCCACCGTGCTGAGCTTTCGCGGGATGAGCATGAACCTCGCCTACGGGGCGATGACCCTGCTTTTTGGCCTGCACAGCCACTGGCTCGAAGGCCGCCTGCACCTCAAGGCCGAAGACCCCCGGGTCTTTGCCGCCAGCCTCACCTGGTGGCCCTGGTGGTTCGCCGCCACTGTCCTGGCCGCCGCCCTTTGGCTAAGGCTGCGGATGCGCAAAGGGTGACAGGGGACCGACTGCGCCTCTCCCCGGCCTGAAATCTGCCAAAAAGTCCGGTGGCAATCCGGTCCGCCATTAGCTATTCGTAAGGCTCCCCCTCTCCTATTCCGATGAATTCTCTCTCGTCCTTCACCACCGGTTCCGGCGCTCCCGGCAACTTTTACTCGCTTCCTGAACTTGAGCGGCAGGGCGTGGGGCCGATTTCCAAGCTGCCCATCTCCATCCGCATCGTGTTGGAGTCCTTGGTGCGCAATTTGGACGGCAAGAAGGTGATGGACAAGGATGTCCAAAACCTCGCCAACTGGAATGCCAAAAACCCAGGTGACTACGAGATTCCGTTCACCGTGGCCCGCATCGTCTTGCAGGACTTCACCGGCGTCCCTTTGCTTGTCGATCTGGCGGCCATGCGTAGCGCGGTCGACAGGATGAAGAAGGACTCCAAGATGATCGAGCCCCTGGTGCCGGTCGATCTCGTGGTGGATCACAGCGTCCAGGTGGACTTCGCCGGTTCGCAGGATGCGTTGAACAAGAATCTGATTCTCGAATTCGAACGCAATCGCGAACGGTATCAGTTCCTCAAATGGGGTGAGCAGGCCTTTGACACCTTCAAAGTGGTGCCTCCTGGCATCGGTATCGTCCATCAGGTGAATCTCGAGTACCTGGCCAAGGGCGTTTTGGAAAAAGGTGGCGTCTATTATCCGGACACGCTGGTGGGCACCGATTCGCACACCACCATGATCACCGGCCTCGGCGTCGTCGGCTGGGGCGTCGGCGGCATTGAGGCGGAGGCTGGCATGCTTGGCCAGCCGGTCACATTCCTCGTTCCCGAAGTCGTCGGCGTGCACATGGTCGGTTCCTTGCGCGAAGGCGTCACCGCCACCGATCTGGCCCTCCACGTCACGCAGATGCTGCGCAAGCACGGTGTCGTCGGCAAGTTCGTCGAATTCTACGGCC
>JAXMIV010000010.1:0-4404 GCA_034377045.1 Prosthecobacter sp.
GTTTTTTTAGATCATCTTTGAGCAGTCGTTCCAATTCGATCCTCGTTTCGCTGCGTGCTGTTTCCGCACGGGGCTCGTTGATGAGGTTTCTCATCTCCATCGGATCGGCTTGGAGATCGTAGAGTTCGTCCATCTCCGGCCAGTCGGTGTAGCGGATGTACTTCCAGCGTGCATTGCGAACGGCCTGCCAGGTTGGAAAACGGTTGGTTCCGTTTCCCAGAAAAAATTCCGCCAGGAACGAGGTGCGTGCTCCAGCGGTGTTTCCGTTGAGCAGCGGCAGCAGGGAGCGGCCCTGCATGGAGTCCGGCACGGGCACATTCGCCACATCCAACATCGTCGGAGCAAGGTCGATGTTGAGAACAAATGGGTCGAACTTTGAACCTGGTTTGATGAGCTTGGGATAACGCAAAAGCAGAGGGATGCGAAGCGCTTCGTCATAGGGCCCGTGCTTGCCGCCCAAATCATGTTCGCCCCAGAAATAGCCATGATCGCTGGTAAAGACGATCATGGTCTGGTCGAGTTGCTTGGTTTGCTCCAACGCATCGAAAATTCGTTTGATGCCCTCATCCACGGCGATGAGGCAACGTAATTGATTGCGAATCATCTCGTCACTGGAATGAACGTCGGGGTCGTTGGGCGAGAGATTGATGCCCGGGCGTCGCAACACCGGCTTGCCTTCCAGAGTGTCTTGCGCGCTGAGGGCGCGGATGATGGGGATGTCCGCGAAGAGGTCTTTGTGCCGCTCCGCGGGGATGAAGGGGGCGTGAACGGCCTTGTGCGACAAATACACGAGGAATGGCTTGGAACGCCGACGGGTGATGAATTCGATCGCGTGGTCCGTCAAGAGGTCGGTGAGATAGCCCTTCGTCGTTTCAAACTTGCCGTCGATGTTCAGCTTCGGATCCACATATTCTCCCTGTTCCCGGAAGGTCACCCATCGATCGATTCCAGGCGCGGGGATTTCCTCGTTGCCCAGGTGCCATTTGCCCATGAAGGCCGTCTCGTAACCGGCGCGCTGCAGCAACCGCGGAAAGGTGTTCAATCGATGACCGAGCGGCGCGCGATCCTGCGCATACTTGATACCGTTCCGGTGCGCGTACTGGCCGCTGAGAAAACTGGCGCGGCTGGGGAAGCAAAGCGGTGTGGTGACGAAGGCATTTCGAAAAGTCGCGCCTTCGAGGGCGATTCGATCAATGTTTGGAGTCTTCACGAAGGGATGCCCTGAACAACTCAAGGCATCGGGGCGCAGATCGTCGATGAGAATGAACATGATGTTAGGCCGGAGCGAAGGCTCCGCGCCACGAACAACCGCCGCGCCCAGACAGGCCCAAAGCAGAGCGCAAAGAACAGTTTTCATGGATGCGGTGGCAAAAAGTTATGCGAGAACTCCTTTGACGACCTCTCCGTGTACATCGGTGAGGCGATAGTCGCGGCCTTGATGACGAAAGATCAGGCGCGTGTGATCAATGCCGAGGAGGTGCAGTACCGTCGCGTTGAGATCGTGAATGTGCACGGGGTCGCGGACGATGTTGTAGGAGTAGTCATCGGTCTCGCCAAAAACAGCGCCGCGTTTCACGCCGCCACCCGCCATCCAGACCGTGAAGCAGCGCGGGTGATGATCGCGGCCGTAGTTGGTCTGCGTGAGCACTCCTTGCGAATACGCCGTGCGGCCAAATTCGCCACCCCAGATGACGAGCGTATCATCGAGCAGGCCGCGCTCCTTCAACTCGCTGATGAGCGCGGCGGTGGGTTGATCGGTATCGTAGCACTGGCTCTTGATGCCGCCAGGAAGGTTATTGTGCTGGTCCCAACCGCGATGGTAGAGCTGGATGAAACGCACATCGCGCTCTGCGAGACGGCGCGCGAGAATGCAGTTTGCGGCGTAAGTCCCGGGTTTGCGCGACTCGGGGCCGTAGCGCTCAAAGACGGAAGCCGGTTCGGCGGAGAGGTCTGCCAGATCAGGCACCGAGGCCTGCATGCGAAAGGCCATCTCGAACTGGTCGATGCGTGTCTGCGTTTCGGGGTCCTGGTAATCACTGAACGTGATGCGATTCAGCGCGGCCAGGTCGTTCAGCATCTCGCGGCGGCGCTTGTTCGTAATGCCGGGCGGATTCGAGAGGAACAGCACAGGATCTTTGCCGGGACTAAAGCGCACGCCTTGATACTTCGCCGCCAGGAAACCCGCTCCCCACATGCGCTCATGCAAGGGCTGCGCATTGGTGGCGCCGCTCGGGCGCGAGATCATGACCACAAACGCGGGCAGATTCGCGTTCTCAGAACCGAGTCCATACGAAAGCCAAGCGCCGAGCGAAGGACGGCCGCCAATTTGGTGGCCCGTTTGCAGCATCGTCATCGCTGGATCATGATTGATCGCTTCAGTGTTTAAGGAACGAATCACACAGAGTTCGTCGGCAATCTTGGCCGTGTGCGGCAGCAGCTCGCTCATCCAATGACCAGCCTGCCCATGCTGCGCGAACTTGAAGACTGACGGTGCCACCGGAAAACGCTTCTGTGCCGCGGTCATGCCGGTGAGACGTTGGGCGCCGCGCACCGAGTCCGGCAAATCCTTGTCGAATTGCCCACTCAAGCCCGGCTTATAGTCCAAGAGATCAAGTTGCGAAGGCGCGCCCGCCTGAGTTAACCAAATGACTCGGCGCGCCTTTGGCGCAAATTGCGGGAAGTCGGGTATTCCACCCGCTCCGAGTGCACGCGGATTGAGCAACGAGGCAAGCGCCGCTGCGCCAATCCCAGCGCTGGTTTGGCCGAAAAAATGACGGCGCGTGAGGTGAAGCGAGAGGTCGTCGGATTGCATCGCGGTTATTCCTTGGTGATGGTGGCATCCATGCAGAGAAGCGTGCTCGCCACCGTTGTGAGCGCGGCGAGTTCGGCGGGATTGAGATTCGTCTCGTTACGCTTTTCGCCCACTTGCAGAAGCTGCCGCGCGCTACCCACATCGGTTTGAAATTCGCGAAGCGAACGTTCGTAGGCAGCCGTCAGCACCGCCAATTCTGGCGTGCGTGGCGGACGCGCGAGGACAAGCCTGAAGCCGCGCGTGAGGCGTGCCTCGATGCTTGCGCCGCCTTCGCTCATCATGCGCTGAGCCAGCAGGCGGGCCGCTTCCCACATAGGTCGGGTCATTCATGAGGTTCAGCGCCTGAAGCGGTGTGTTCGTACGCGGCCGGCGCAGGGTACAGGCCTCGCGAAATGGTGCGTCAAACGCGAGCATCGCAGGATGGGGCACGGAGCGTTTCCAATAGGTGTAAAGGCTTCGGCGATGAAGGTCGTCGCCCGTGCCTTGTACATATCCCATCGAAAATCGCGTCGCGACCACTTGCTCGTACAACCCCGGCGGATGATACGGCCTTACCGATGGCCCACCGATCTCCGGCGCCAAAAGTCCACTCACCGCGAGCGCCTGATCGCGCACAAACTCCGCCGGCAAACGAAAACGCGCGCCGCGAGCGAGCAACCGATTCTCAGGATCACGTTCGCGCAGCAGAGGCGTGAGGCGCGAGCTTTGCCGATAAGTGGCGCTGGTGACGAGTAACCGCATCATGGCCTTCACATCCCAGCCGCCGCGAATGAATTCTCCAGCCAGCCAGTCGAGCAATTCCGGATGGCTCGGCGCCTCACCCTGAGCGCCGAAATCTTCACTGGTCTTCACCAGGCCGGTGCCGAAAACCGTCTGCCACAGCCGGTTCACCGTGACGCGCGCGGGCAGCGGATTGCGTGGATCAACGAGCCAGCGCGCCAGACCCAGGCGATTACGCGGCAGGTCAGCGGCCATGGGGGACAAGACCCCCGGGGTGTTGGCGGTGACTTGTTCGCCGGGCTTATCGTAGGCGCCGCGCACGAGAATGAAGGTGGGGCGCGGCTTTGCCATCTCCGCCATCACCAGTGTCGTCGGGACTTCGCCTTCGGTCGTGGCGATCTGCTTGGTTAGGCCGGCGATGCGGTCGCTGATCTGCTTCTGGGATGGCTGCCGGGAAACGACGTACGCCGCCCGTGCTTTTCTTTCCGCTGCTGTGCGAGTGAAGGCATCCTTTTTTGCATTCACGATCACACTGGCTGGAGCTAGAAGATCCGCATCGGCATCCGTGGCTGAGATTCGCCACAAAGTGGGTACACCGGCGGCATCGGCAGTGAATGTGATCTCTAATTCGACCGGCTCATTCCCCTTGGCGGCGAGCGCGTTCTCGAGTTCAAACACGGCCTCAGCGTTGCGATCCGGAGCCACATTCACTCTTGCGCCTGTCTGCTTGTCGTTATCGAGGACCTTGGTGATCTCCTCGATCGGAAGCGCGCTGCCGGCCTCCGCGGCACGCAACCTGAGCGCTTGTTTCTTTCCCCTTTTGCCGGCAGCCCGCATGACGGTCAGGTCCCGCCAATTGAACGTTGTCGAAC
>JAXMIV010000011.1:0-3646 GCA_034377045.1 Prosthecobacter sp.
TCTTGAACAGCTCACGCGTCGCGGTGCCGACGCGCTGGCTGCCTTCGGTGAAGCGGTAATGCGCGGCTTCGTAGCCGTCACTGAATCGCTCGAAGGCTTCATACTCCGCGGGAATGTCATGGATGTTCATGCGCCGTCCCACCTCGCGCCAAAAGTGGAACCAGGCGAGGCGTTCGGCTTCGATCATGCGCCGCCAGCCGAACCGTTCGACCCACCGAATGGGCACGAACACGAACGTTGAGAGTACATAGAGAAAGTCATCGTTGCTAATCTGGAAGCGCCCATGCATCGCATTCATGCGCTTGATCGCCGCGCGACCACGGTCGCTGTCATAGCCGTGCTCCATGATCTCGCTCATGATGATGTCGGTGTCATCATAGCGCTTCTGGGCGCGCTTCTCGAATTCGCCCGTGCGCTGTAGCAGCGCGGAGATCGACGGCACGGCGAAGGTGCGGAACAACGCAAACTCCAGCGCCCGCGTGGTGTCCCACGGAAAATCCACCCGCGCGGTCAGAAAGACAATGCGCTGATGGTCATGCACCGGATCAAGCGTACGGATTTCCCGAAGGGCGTGAGATTCGAAGAGCGACACAGGAACTCCATCGAAGCAAGTCCCGCACACCATGTCAAGATACCCCTTCAGGTTGCAACCCTGCCGTCGCAGTTACGGAAGACGGCGGGCCACCGAACAGATTCCGCACACTCATCAGCAAGATTGGAACAGATCCCGAAGGAATGAAGGACGTTTTTGTCCTTCGCTGTGCGGCTCTTGTTCAACGATTGTCCTGGGTCACGCGGTGATTCAATCCGATTCAAACCCAAACTGACCATCATGAAATCATTGCTTTCCATCCTCGCTCTCAGTGTCGCCGTTGCCGGCATGGCGGGAGCGGAACCCGTCAATAAAAACTGCCCGGTCTCCGGCAAGCCCATCATCCCGAATTGCAAAACCACCTACGAAGGCAAGGAAGTGGGCTTTTGCAGCGGCAAGTGCGCCAAGGAGTTCAAAGCTGATCCGAAGAAATTCGCGGACAAGATCAAGTAGATTGAGCAGGCAGCACTCCGGGATCAAATGCATGGCGGCAGGGCGACCTGCCGCCGTTTCCTTGCCTGCCGGATTGATATCTGGCGAAGAAAAGGTCCCTATCGGATCGCGACGAATTCGCCATCGAACTCCACACAGGTTTGTTGGGCGTGTTCGATGCGCACCGGGAGCCTGATGTGCGCTTTGCCCAGGGTGTCAAAAGTGGCCCGAAAGGATGCCCACGCCGCGGCATCCGGTCGCGGACAAATGGCGCGAAGCGCTCCCCGCACCGGGCGCCGATAGCGAATCGTGCTTTCGCGGACGACAATGTGCGCCTGTCGATCACCGAGTTCCAACCAAAGCAGGGCATAACCTGCCAGCGTGGCCAGGGCCGCGAGGCTGCCGCCAAAGGCCGTGCCAAGATGATTGTGATTGGGTTCCAACGGAGCCGCCAGTACGAGCTGCGCGCCATCGTAAGATTCGACCTTCACTTCCATGGCCCGCGTGAGCGGGATTTGCTCATGCAGAAAACGTTCTGTCGCACTAAGGAGTTCGGCATTCATAACTGCTGGGTTTCAGTGAGTCCACCAACTGGAGAGGCTGGGCTTTGGGGCCTCAGGCTTCGCGAGCACGACGTCGGAAATGTGCGAGGTATCGTTGAAGAGCATCAACCGCGCACGCACGGGATCTTTGAAGTCGACGATGTTCAAGGCCGCGGGATGCTGGTCGAGATTGTCGCGATAGCGGCGCGGATCGAATCCCAGCAACGAACTGAGCAGCAGGCGGATGGTTGCCTTATGAGAAACAACGATGACAGCCCGGCCCTCATGCTGACGCACGATTTCAAGCAGGGCCGGCAAGGCACGCGCGGTGACGGCGAGTCCGCTTTCCCCGCCCAGAGGAGCGAAGGTGTAAGGATCTTCCTCCCAAGCAGCAGCCTCGGCGGGGAATCGGCGCTCCACGTCCTGGCGCGTCAGTTGCTCCCATTGGCCATGGGAAATCTCGCGCAAGCCGTCGCGCGGCTGCACTTCCAGCGCGTGCGGTTCAGCCAAAAGGCGCGCGGTCTCCATCGTGCGGCCAAGCGGCGAAGCATACACCGCAGCCACAGCCAAAGTGCTCAAACGTTGCGCCAGGCGGCGGGCCTGCTCGCGGCCGGTGTCGGACAAAGGCACGTCCGTTGAGCCGGCGAAGCGATCCTCCGCCGTCAAAGTGGTGGCGCCATGACGAATCAGAAAAATGCGGGTGAGAGCCATGATGAACGCATTCCTAGCACAGGCATGCCGCTTGAGCGCGTCCATGATGCGATTTAGTATCGCGGCCATGATGCACGCCTTCTTCAAGTTGCGCCAACACAACACCACGCTGCGGACCGAGGTGCTCGGTGGCGTAACGACCTTCATCACGATGGCCTACATCATGGTGGTGAATCCGGCGATTCTGTCGTTCGCGGGGATTCCAGTCGGACCCGGCACGGTGGCAACCATTTTGACGGCTGTCTTTGGCTGCCTGCTGATGGGGCTGGTGGCGAACCGGCCGATCGCGGTGGCTCCCTACATGGGCGAGAATGCGTTCATCGCGTTTGGGCTGGCGACGCTTGGGATCGGCTGGGAGCAGCGGCTGGGCGCGGTGTTTGTCAGCGGCGTGCTGTTTTTGCTGATCACCGTGTTGGGTATTCGCGGGTGGCTGGCCAATTCAGTGCCGGCGAGCTTGAAGCACAGCTTCGCGGTCGGCATCGGTCTGTTTCTGGCGTTCATCGGTCTTTATGAAACGGGGATCGTGACCAGTTTCGTCGCCGGCATGCCGGCGCAGGCATTGCGCGCAGGCGCGGATGGACTGCTCGCCACACCCGAGGTGCCGGTGAAGCTCGGCAATCTGCGCGATCCACAGGTGCTGCTGGCGGTATTCGGCTTTGCGCTGATGACGGTGCTCTTGATCCGCAAGGTGCGTGGCGCGCTGCTGATCGGCATGGTAGTGACGGCGGTGCTGGGTGGCGTGCTCGGCTTCGGTCATGCGCCGAAGGCGGTGGCGGCCCTGCCCTTCACCGGCGACTACGATTTGAGCGCGATTGCCTTCAAACTGGACATCGCGGGCGTACTGCGGCTGAGCTTCCTGCCGGTGTTGCTGACGCTGTTTCTAATGAGTTTTCTGGACACGCTGGGCACGCTGACCGGACTCGGCGCCGCGGCCGGCATGCTGGATAAAAAGGGCAACTTCCCCGAGATCGAACAGCCGATGCTGGTGGACGCGTTGACCTGCATGTTTAGCGGCCTTGTGGGCACCTCCACCAGCGGCGCCTACATTGAATCCGCCACCGGCATCAGCGAGGGCGCGCGCACGGGACTGGCGGCCGTCATGACCGCGGCGCTGTTTGCGATCTCATTATTCTTCATCCCTCTGCTTGAGCCGCTGCAGCAGTTGCGCTTCGCCTACGGCCCCGCCTTGATTGTCGTGGGCGTGCTCATGACCGGCTCTGTGCGGCGCATTGATTTCAATGACCTCACCGAGTGGGTGCCGGCCTTTGTGACGATCGTCATGATGCTCTTCACCTACAACATCGCCAACGGCCTTACGGCGGGTCTGGTGGTGCACCCTGTATTGAAACTGGCCACCGGCCGCTGGCGT
>JAXMIV010000012.1:0-8308 GCA_034377045.1 Prosthecobacter sp.
TTTCCGGATCGGCCACCAGGTGGCTGCCCACATTGATCAATTCCGAGTTCGCGGTCAGGTTTGCCTGAAACACCGCTTCAAAAATGTCGACGCCGTCCAGTTGCTGATGCCAGACCACTTTGCGGCTGCTGCTGCGCGGGGTCGTGTAGTCCGTCACCCGTCGTGCCGAATCCAACCGGTCCGATCCGTGGCCGAAGACCTCCCGGTGCGCGTCAATGAACTGCCTTACCGGCGCATCGGCGTCCTTGGCCGCCAAACCTGCCTGCGGCCGGCTCAATAGTCCCGTGTTGGAGCCGATCCACTTGGGGGATTTGGTGATGGGATCAAATTCCACCGCCAAGCCCGGAAACATCTCTTTCAACTTCGCCAGCGCCCAGCTCCGCGGCAGAGGCAGCAGCGGCTCAACCGGCAGCCCTTCCAAGCGCAAATCGATATTCGGCAACGGCCCCTTGGCCTCCGGCTTCGTCATTGTCGTCTGGGAGACTGGTTCGGTTGGCTCACGTTTGCGGGCCTCCATTTGTCCCCTCACCGTCGTAACCTGCGCATCCGGCCCATGACCCTGGCCCTCGAACCAAAGCACCGTGGAAACGATGCCAAGACCGAGAGTTATGATTAAGGTTACCGTAATATATGGAGAGCCAAACTTCATCTGGAAACCCTTTAAATTTCCAGAAACTATTCCGGTTCTGGTCTTTCAATTCAAATCATTTAGATCAAAATTGAAAATTCTTACACTAATGTGTCGCAAATTTGCGACAATGCGCCCCCTCGCGACGTCGTTATTCCGGGAAGTTTGGGCGAAGCCGTCAGTCGATCAGGTCAAGTTCATGCCTGATCGCACACCCGGCCGAAGACGCAGCCTGCCCGGCCACTTGCAGCAACTCCGCATCACTGCGGAACCGCAGCAATCGCGATAGGCCGATGCGGTTGCTGGAGATCCACTGCACCACGGTTCCGGCCATCGCTTGCAGCGACGGACTCGCCAGCCGTGCGGACCAGGCGCGGTATTCCCGCAACGCCCACAGGCACATCACCCAGGCGCCCGCCCCTTGCCAGACTTCGCCAGTATCGGCCATCACCACGATTTCCTGATCCGCCCGCATGTGGCGAATCGCCGGAAACCGACGCGCTGCCTCCGGCACATCATAAGGAATGAACTCCAGCCGCACATACGCCGGCTGGCCACCGAGCCAGCGGCGCACCCCCGAACAAAGGCCGCAACGGGCGTCATAAAAGATGGTTAGGGTATTCATAGAGTGAAAATGAGGGCGTGTTTTTCAGGATCCATTCCGCAGCCGCTTTGCGTCCTGGACTGCTCCAGTCCTCTGGAGCTTTGGTCGGTCTTTGGGATGGAAAGAGGACTTCCCCGTCCCTGCGAGAGCGCCAGAGGACTGGCGCACTCCAGGACGCTCGCGCGCTTCAAGCCTCCACTCGCAGCATCGGTGGCACGGGCGGCGGCATGGTCGCCAGTTGCGCGCGCTTCCGCAGTTTCGCGAAGAGCACCAGATTGAAGAAGTGCATGCCGCCCAGCACGAGCAGCACCACGCCCATTTTGCCGCTCAGGGTTTCAAAGACACCACGCGCGCCGATGATTTCATCAGCCGTCTTCAGATACAGCGATACGAAGCCGATGTTGATGAGGTAAAAGCCGACGAGCAGCAGGTGATTCACGCTGTCCGCCAGTTCCGTATTGCCGCGGAAACACTCCACGAGAAAGACCCTCCCATTCTTGTGAAGCGTCCGCGCCACCCAAATCGTCATGGCGACGGCGAGCAGCAGATAAAGGGCGTAGTTGATGATGGTTTCGTTCATGGCAGTGTTCTTGTGTTTTGGTGTATGTGTTGTTAGGTGGAAAATCTCAAAGTGAGCCCAGGTTGAAGAAGGCAGAGGCGCGCGGTTTGGCTGAAGGCGGTTTTTCCACGGGCACTCGCTCCGGTCGCTCGGGAAGATTCGCCGGCTCCTTCACGTCCCACGCGAGACCGCAGGCATGCATCGTGCGGATCGCCCACCAGCCTGGATCGTGTTGTTTGCCGCGCAGCCCGAGCCGGGCCGATTCGGGAAAGGCATGGTGATTGTTGTGCCAACCCTCGCCCATCGTGATGAGCCCGAGGTGTGGGAGGTTGTAGCCCTGCACTGCATGACCTTGCAGGTGCCAATCCCGGTGGCCCACGTTGTGCGCCAGCCAGCCGATCAACCAATGTCCGGTCAGCGATACCGTGATCCGCACCGAGATGCCCCAGACCATGCCGCCCACACCCGCCAACGCATAAAACAGCACCGCCCAGGGCAACTGCTGGAGCATCCACGTCCGTTGCAAAAAGCGGTGCACCGGATTGCCCCCTACCGTTTGTTCGATCTCAAAGCGCGGTGGATGGTCCAGCCGCATCTCGCCGTGCATCTGCCACAGGAAATCTTTCCAGAGGGGGCTTGCATCCGTGAAGAACGGATGGCTCTCCGGATGCCGCTGCGCCCAATCCCGAATGTCGTGCATGTAAAGGATGCGGAACGGCCCGCCCATTCCCACTACCGTGCCGAGGTGTACCAGCGCATACTCCCACCAGCGCGGGCAGGCAAAACTGCGATGCACCAGCAGCCGATGCAGCCCGATCGTGTGTCCCAGGCACAAGGTCAACACAGTGAACGAGAAGGCAATGAGCACTGGCCCTGCACCCAATGTCAGCCAGCCGCCGATCACCGCCGCCAGCGCATGTCCTGTGAACCATAGTGACTTTACCGGGCTCCACACTACCCGCCCTTGCAGAGGATTCGTCGCCTCCGATTCCGGCCGCATTCGCCCCACTGTCAGACTTGTGTGTTTTTGATTCATCGGGGATACCTCCGTCGGCCATCTTGTTATTCTGAACTTTCAAGAATTATAGAAACATAAAAGGATAAAAAGGGGGCGTCATCCGAGCAGGCGCATGGCCCATTGCAGCGCTGACGCATGCTTCATCGACCCCACCACGTCGGAGACCTTCATGCCAAACTCCACGAATTCCTGCAGTTCCTTCATCTGCCGGTGGAACTCTTTTCCAGGTCCCTTTGTCTCGCCTTTCGTCTCTTCCGCGCAGTTCTTCAGCACCGCCAGGGCCGGATCCATCTCCCGGCGTTTGCGCTCCCGGGAAATGATGACAAACATCTTCCACACGTCCTTTTCCGCCTCAAAATACTCCCGGCGTTCACCTTTGCGCAGCACACTCCGGATCAGGCCCCAGGCCACCAACTCACGCAGGTTCGTGTTGGCATTTCCCCGGCTGATCTGCAGCCGCTCCATGATCTCGTCCGTGTACATCGGCTCCGGCGCCGTCATCAGCAGCGCGTGAATCTGCGCCATCGTCCGGTTGATCCCCCAGTTGCTCCCCAGTGCCCCCCACTGCGCGATAAACTCATCCCGCGCCGTCTCCCAGGAATTGGTTGTCTTTTCAGGCATGCTTTCATTTATTCCTGAAAGTTCGATCTCGCAAGTGAATTCTTTAAATTCAGGAACGTCGCGCATATCCTCTGAAAGACTCCCAGCCCGGCCCCTGTTCCGCCACCATGCGTTTCCTCATCGCCCTCTCCCTGCTTGCCAGCCCGCTCCTCGCCGCAGACAAGATGAACGTGCTCTTCCTAATGTCCGATGACATGCGGCCGCACCTGGGCTGCTACGGCAATCAGCAGGTGAAGACACCGAATATCTATGCCCTGGCGAAGGCCGGCGTGAAGTTCGAGCGCGCCTATGTCCAGTATCCGCTGTGCAATCCCTCCCGCGCCTCCATGCTCACCGGCCGGTATCCCACAAAGACGGGCGTATTGGACAATCTCACCTGGTGGGGTGCGGCGCATCCGGATTGGAGGTCTTTGCCCGCGTGGTTCAAGCAGCACGGCTACGCCAGCCTGCGCTGCGGCAAAATTTTCCATGGTGGCATCGACGACACCGCCGCCTGGCATGAAGGGGCCGACGAGCGCAAGTTTGAAGGCGCCGTCAACACCAAGCACAAAGGCCAGGACAAAAACAAGTCCGACCAGATGATCGTCCTGGACGAAGCCGGTGAAGCCAATCATGGCGATACCAAGACCCGCCTGAAAGCCATCGACTATCTGGAGCGGCACAAAGACCAGCCTTTCTTCCTCGCCTGCGGCTTCACTAAACCGCACAGCCCGCCCACGGCGCCGAAGCGCTTCTTTGACCTGTATGATCCCAAGGACATCCCCTTGCCGCCGGACTTCGCGCCCCGTCCCGCAGCCCCTGCCGGATTTCCCGCTCCGAGCATCCCGGCTCGCAATGGTGATCTTTTCATCGAGCGCGACGCCACCCCGGATGCCGCCAAAGAGATGATTCGCGCCTACCACGCCTCGCTCACCTGGGTGGACTGGAATGTTGGCGAGGTGCTCGCCGCTCTCGACCGCCTGAAGCTGCGCGACAAAACAATCGTTGTCTTCTGGGGTGACCACGGATATCACCTTGGCGAAAAGGGCAAATGGTCGAAGCACAACAGCCTCTTCGACACCGGCACTCACGTTCCCATGATCATCCACGCGCCGGGCAGGAAGGGCAACGGCACCGCCTCACCGCGCATTGTCGAGGCGTTGGACATCTATCCCACTCTCAGCGCCCTTTGTGGCTTGCCGGCGCAGGAGGGATTGCAAGGGGACAGCCTTGTGCCGCTCTTGGAAAACCCGGCTGCTGCCTGGGATCGGCCAGCTCTCAGCGTCACCAAACTCAACGGCAACCTGCTCGGCAGGACCGTTCGCACCGATCGCTGGCGCTACGCTGAGTGGGGCGACGGTGGCGAGCAGGGGGCCATGCTCATCGACGAACAAAATGACCCCGACGAGCTGAAGAATCTGGTCAGTGATCCGGCCCACGCGGAGATCGTGAAAGAGTTGAAGGCAGCGCTGGACCGGTTGAAGTAGGGCACTCCACCAGCCCCCACCATGATCCCCATCGACCTCACCGGCAAAGTTGCCCTCATCACCGGCGCCTCCCAAGGCATTGGCGCGCAGATCGCCCGGACCGTCCATCAGGCCGGGGCCACGGTCGTCATCAATCATCCCGGCTTTCCCAACACCGCCATGGATGCCCAGGACCTGGCGGATGCGCTCAATGTGCACCGCACCGACAGCGCCCACATCATCGCCGCCGATGTCTCGAAACCCGCTGAGGTGGAAGCGATGATGGGCGAAATCCGCGCCCGGTTCGACGGACTCGATTTCCTGGTCAACAACGCCGCCATCCTCAAGGACCGCACCATCGCCAAGATGAGCCTGGAAGAATGGGATGCCGTGATGGATGTGAACCTCTCTGGGGTCTTTTACTGCTGCAAATACGCGCTGGAGATCATGCGCGATCACGGCGCTATCGTCAGCTTTGGCAGCATCGCCGCCATCCAGGGGTTCTTTGGCCAGGCCAACTATGCTTCCGCCAAGGCCGGTGTGCAGGCCATGATGCGCGTACTCAGCCGCGAAGCCGCCCGCAAACATATCCGCGCTAACGCCATCGCCCCCGGCGTCATCGACACCAAAATGGCCGCGACCATTCCCGAAAGCGTGCGCGCGGAAATGCTGAAGAACATTCCGTTAGGCCGCCTCGGCACCACGGAGGAGGTAGCGAATGTCGTGCTGTTCCTGTGTTCGCCGCTGGCGTCGTATGTCACCGGGCAGACGATTGAGATCAATGGCGGTTGGCGTGGCTAAGAAGATCAGACGATGCGTGCTCCAGCCCTGATCAGTACCGTTGACGAAGCCATCGCCGTCATCCCAAGTGGCGCCACAGTAGCGGTTGGCGGCTTCGTCGGCGCCGGCCATCCTGAGATGCTCACCGCTGCCTTGGAGCGGCGGTTTCTTGAAACCGGCACACCGCGGGATCTCACCCTCTACTACTGCGCGGGGCAGGGCGACCGCGCCGAACGCGGGCTCAATCACCTGGCGCATAAGGGTCTCTTAAAACGCGTCATTGGCGGCCATTGGAACCTGGCGCCCAAGCTTGGCACAATGGCCCTGGCGAATGAAATCGAAGCCTACAACTTCCCCCAGGGCGTTCTCAGTGTGCTGCTGCGTGAAATCGCGGCGAAACGCCCCGGCCTCATCACGCCAATCGGCTTGAACACCTTCATCGACCCCGCGCAAACGGGCGGCCGCATGAACGCCCGCACCACCGAGCCGCTCGTCGAACGCATCGAACTCGATGGCCAAATGTGGTTGCGTTACAAAGCGGTGCCCATCCATGTTGGCCTCATCCGCGCCACCTATGCCGATGCGCGCGGCAATCTCAGCATGGATTGTGAAGGCCTCATCGCCGAGGTCCTGCCCATCGCCCAGGCGGCGAAAAACCACGGCGGCATCGTCATTGCTCAGGTAGAAAGCATCGTCGATCAGATCCCTGATCCCAAGAGCGTGCGCGTGCCCGGAATTCTCGTGGACTACATCGTCACTTCCGGCGGTGTGCAGCACGATCAGACCTTCTGCGAAGTCTTCAATGAAGACTTCGTCGTCACCGGGGACGGCTCCTTCAGTTTGCCGGTCTTGCCTTTCTCCGAACGCAAGATCATCGGCCGGCGCGCCCTTCAGGAAATCCGCGCCGGAGATATTGTCAATCTCGGCATTGGCCTGCCGGAAACGGTGGCCATGGTCGCCGCGGAGACGGGTCGCCTCAAAGAATTTACGCTCACCGTCGAAAGCGGCCCCACCGGTGGCGTGCCCGCATCCGGCCTCAGCTTTGGTTGCAGCCACTTTCCCGAAGCCGTCATCGATCAACCTTCACAATTCGACTTCTACGATGGCGGCGGACTCGATATCGGCGTCCTCGGTGCCGTGGAGGTGGATGCTGAGGGCAGCGTCAATGTCGCCAGCTTCGCCGGCCGTTTCGCCGGTGTTGGCGGCTTCGTCAACATCGCCCAATGCGCCCGCCGCCTGGTCTTCTGCCTAACCTTAAGAGCCGGAGAAATTGAAGTGGCGATGGACGGCGACCGACTAGTCATCGTGAAAGAGGGCCGTCATCCCAAGTTCGTCTCACGCATCCAACACGTCTGCTTTCACGGCCCCACCGCCGTGCAGCGCGGCCAGCAGGTCATCTACGTCACCGAACGCGCCGTCTTCGAGCTAACCGCTCAAGGCCTTAAATTGACCGAAGTCGCTAAAGGCATCGATCTGCAAAAGCAGGTGCTGGATCAAATGGAGTTCACGCCACAAATCGCCAACCACCTATGAAGCCCGTCCACATCGTCGCCGCCAAACGCTCCGCCATCGGCCGCTTTGGCGGCGGCTTCAAATCGCTGGCGCCTTCACTCCTGGGCTCGATCATCGCTGCGGCCGTCGTTCCTGACGAACTGCGCAGTCACATTCAGCAAGTCATTCTTGGTCAGGTCCTTCAGGCGGGGAGCGGCATGAACGTGGCGCGCCAGGTCGGGCTTAAGTTGGGCCTGCCAGAACACGTGCCGGCTTATACCGTTAATATGGCCTGCGGCTCCTCGCTGAAGGCGGTCGCGCTCGGTGCTGATGCGATCATCGGCGGCGAGGATCTCGTCTTGACCGGCGGCGTCGAGATTATGAGCCGCGCTCCGCATTACGTCATGGACGCGCGCTGGGGCAAAAAGCTCGGTGATCTCTCGATGCAGGACGCCATGTTCGTCGATGGCCTAACCGATCCTTTGTTAAACATCGGCATGGGCGAAACCGCCGAACGAATCGCCGACAAACACGGCATCACCCGGCAGGAACAGGACGCTTTCGCCGCTCGCAGTCAGGCGCTAGTTGCATCCAGCCACAGAGCCTTTGCCCGCGAGATTCTCCCCATCTCCATCCCTGACGGAGAAGTCGCCATCGATGAACATCCTCGCGCCGACACCACCGTCGAGTCCCTTGCCAAACTCAAGCCCGCCTTCCGCAAAGATGGCACTGTCACCGCCGGCAACGCCTCCGGCATCAACGACGGCGCCGCGATGGTCTTGCTCGCCAGCGCGGAAGCCGTCCACAAGCACCACCTCACCTCACGTGCTCGCATCATCGCTGCCGCCGCAGTAGGTTGTGATCCCGCCGTCATGGGTCTCGGCCCCGTGGGCGCCATTCGCAAGTTATGCTCCCTCACTGGCTGGTCGTTGGATGTCGTCGATGCCGTCGAAATCAACGAAGCCTTCGCCGCGCAAACCCTGGGCTGCGCCCGCGAACTCATTCTTGATCCCACCAAGCTCAATCAACGCGGCGGCGCCATCGCCCTCGGCCATCCCCTCGGCGCCAGCGGCGCCCGTGTCCTGGTGACTCTGCTGCATTTGATGGAAGACAAGAACTACCACCGCGGCATCGCCAGCCTTTGCATCGGCGGCGGCATGGG
>JAXMIV010000013.1:0-9966 GCA_034377045.1 Prosthecobacter sp.
TCGAGGCGAATACACTATTGAAACAGCACCCATGCCTCTCGTCGGTGCCGAAGGGAGTAGGCAGGCCATTCGGAACATGCTGCCTGGCATATGGGTACGTGTCTTCAGCAAGACTGGCGAAGAACTGGGCTCATTAATCAAACCAACGTCCATCGCCAGGACAATGCCGTGGCAGTAACCACTCAGCGCACCACCGGCAGCGTCAGCAGCACGATGTCCGTGATCGCGACGCCCGCCGTGTCCTCTTTCGATGGCTTTGCCTTATCTTCGGCTCCTGTGGGAAATGACACCAGAGTCAGAAAGTCACTGGTTTGCCGCGGCAGGGGTGATGGCGCAGTGCCATGCTGAACGACGCAGTCCATCCAACCACCAGCGTTATCCGTCATTGAAGGCACAAACACGGCCGAAGTTCCCGATACGGCCACCTCCACTCGGGCGATCCCACTACAGCGTATTCGGAAACCAATCGCCACCAGGAGGCCAAACGGCTCTGTTGCAGGCGCTTTTCCTTCCAACGCATATCGGGCAAGTGCACCCGCAGCGGCGGGTTCATTTCGCTCAGATCCTTTGTTCCTGGACCAGTTCCAGATATAGCTGAGAATGCCGTCCGTGCCAAGCCTAGCTCCTTGTTCGCCTAAAGCTGTGTTTGGCCGGGTTGAGGCCGCGTTGGGATTTCCTTCGAACGGAGGCACAAATCCCTCCCAGCCGTGCCATCGAAGATACGGAGTGCCGACAGCGAGATTCGCTTTAAACGCCAGGTAATCGGGCGGGGACAGGTCATATATCCGGCCTCGATGCAGCACAACGGCGGGCGGATCTTTTTGCGTGCGCTGATCGTGCTGCTTCTCGACCACCACCGGCACTGTCGTGCGCACCAGCTTGGCGGCATCGAACTCTTTCTTGAATCCCATTTCTTCGTCTGTGATCGCCCGTGGCGCGCTGATCACTCCTCCCTTGACCGTGACCGCCTGTTCTGCCCGCACATGGACGGTCGACTTGCCGCTCCTGTCCGTAACTGCGACACTTCCTTCCATCACGCCGATGATGTCCGCTCCATTCCGCGAGAATGCGAAGAACTGAGTACCTTTGACCGCAAGCAGTGCCGCCGGCGTTTTCAGCAGGAACTCGCCAGCCCCCTGTTTCTTAAGTTCTTCCGCGCTGATATTCAGAAACAGCCGACCCTTCAGCAACTCCAGGCTCTCATTCCCATGGCGCTGAGCGGGAACCTGCACCTCCGTCTCAGCCCCCATGCGAGCCGTGCCTGTGCCTCCCAAGATCAACGAACTCGCTCCGTCGACCCCGGTGCTTACCCTTCCGATCGGCGCCACAACCTTCGGCCGCTTTGTCACTTTGCCAGGGGCGACCGAACCCGAAGATCCGGATTCGGGATTCGCCGTTTCCGTCTTTTCAACTTTCCGTACCGTTCCTTTTTCGTTGAAGACGAGCATGCGTGATACTTCGACAACTGTCTGCGCGCGCAGAGCGTGGCAGCTTAACATCAGAGCCGCTACCACCCAAGCGCGCAGTTTCTGGGTCTTCATGGTTTCGGATCGTGCCTCTCGCCGGACACGAAGTCAAGCCGCCGCCACCACCTCATATACCCGCTGCGGCTCGGGTAGTCCCTTGAAGATCATCCTTCCGTGCAGTTCCGTCCGAACAGCGTCCCCTATCAGTGACTGCGTGCGCGCTGAGATCAAGATCTTCCCCGCAGGGGCACTCTCCTCAATTCGTGCCGCCAAGTTCACCGCCCGTCCGATCACCGTGTAATCGAGAAACGCCGCCGAACCAAAACTGCCAACGGTGACATAACCTGTGTTGATCCCAATTCCGATATTCAGCGGCTCATAACCGCGCCCGCTCCACGCCTCATTCAACCGCGCCATTTCCCGCTGCATGGCCTGCGCCATTCGCACCGCCTGCTGCGCATGGTCTTCCATCACCGCGGGCGCGCCAAAGAAGACCATGATGCAATCCCCAATGAGCTTGTCCAAGGTGCCGCCGTGCCGCTCCACCAGCGGCGTCATAGCCGCGAAATACTCATTCAGCCTCGCCGCCACCTCGTCAGGCTCCGCGCGCTCCGTCCAGGCGGTGAAACCGCGTATGTCCGAGAAGAAGATCGTCAGCTCCCGCCGTTCACTCGTCGCTGGCGCAACGCCTTCCGCCGCCACCAATCGCTCTAGCAAGGGCCGCGCGATGTAGCGCCCCAGCGCACCCACGACACGCGACCGATCTTGCTTCATCGCCACGGCTTCCAATCCCACCAGCGCCAGCGTCGCCACCCCAAAGGTGGACAACATCGGCACCACCGGCAGGATCAAGTTCGCATTGGCCGCAACCATCGCGATGGCGCACCAGATTCCCACGATCATCACAAACGCCGCGATCCCCAACCCTACCCTCGCCGGCCAAATGCTGATTCCCAGCAGCGCGCCCATCATCACCAACAGCATCGCCTCCTGCCAGCGCGGCAAAAACCGCAGATGATTCCCCGTCAAGATGTTGCTCATCACCATCGCCTGCACCGCCACGCCTGGAATTCGCCCCACCGAGGAACTCACGACATCCGTATTTCCCGTGCTCACCAATCCCACAACCGCTAGGCTGTCGTGCATCGCCATCTTTAAGTGTTGCTCGAGTTCCTTCGAATTCACCGCTTGGTAAAGGTCCAGGTACTCAAATGCTGGCCTGAACACACTCAGGTCTCCCAGGAAATTGATCCGGTACTGCCCGTGCTCATCGACCGGGATGCGCAACGTGCCGCGCGAAGTATCCACGAGCGTCACCTCCTTGCCCGGCACAATGTTGATCTGATCCGCCGTCAAGCCCAAGGCCGTAATGATCGTTTGCATCGCCAGGCTGGGGTACAACCGGCCTTCATGAGCAAAGAAAAGCGGCACCCGCCGGATCACACCATCCCCGTCCGGAACCACATTCACCGCGCCATAGCTAACTGGCAGTGTGGCAAAGGGCGCCACCGGCAGCCGTCCCGCCACCAAGGCACAATCCCCCATCAGCAACCCATACCGGCTGGCATCCTTCACAAAATGCGCCCGCTCACCCACGGTCATCAGTCCTTTCGCGGTCACCTCCGCATTTTCAAAATGGTACGCCAGCGTCACGTTTGGCTGTCCTTCAAGAGCTTTCTTCAATAGCGCGTCCTGATCCGTGGGTTCCGTAAACAGCACATCAAACGCCACATGCTTCGCTCCCGAGGCGTTCAAAATCTGCAACACATCCCCATGGATCGCCCGCGGAAAAGGCCAGCGCCCCAGCTTCGACCCCACGTCACGATCCCCAATCCCCACCAGCCGCACTTCCTCCGAAACCGCCTGCGGCTTCCGCAACCGAAGCCGATAATCCACCGTCAAGTCCTCCAGCCCATCCAGCGCCCCGCTCCACGCCAGCGCCGCCACCAGCGCCGCCACCAGCGCGCCCACCGCCCCACCGATGACGGCGCGCACTTGAATACGGAAGAAACCTCGCATGTGACTTAAGCAACTGTCTGAATTCATCAATAACCCATCTTTGTTCCCCGCATCAATCCCAATCCGCCTCCGTCGTGAGGTAGGGAGCGGCCGCTTTGCCCTCTGTAGCTTTCTCGACCTTCGTAGCAGTGGCGAAGGATGGGCCCGGCGCACCGTGTTCCCCATTTCACGCTTCAACGCTCCAACCCTTCAACGTCCCCCCCTTTCACGCCCTCCTTGCATCCCCGCCTGGAGTGAGTAATATCGCGTCCCCCTTTTTAAAGGAGCCGGGGTTTTCAACCCCGGTCCCCGGTCTTCCCGTTCCCTCACCCAAAAAACACACGAACCAACCAATGAGCAACCTCAAGCACGTCGCGATCGTCGGCGCCACCGGAGCGGTGGGAGTGGAAATGCTGCGTTGCCTCGAGCAACGCAACTTCCCCGTCGGTCAACTCACCCTCCTCGCCTCCGCCCGCAGCGCCGGCAAGAAGATGAAGTTCAAAGGTGAAGACGTGACCATCAAGGAACTCACCGCCGACAGCTTCGCCGGTGTCGACATCGCCCTCTTCAGTGCCGGTGGCGGCATCTCCAAGGAATTCGCCCCGCACGCCGTCAAGGCCGGCGCCGTCGTCGTCGACAACTCCTCCGCCTTTCGCATGGACCCCACGGTCCCCCTCGTCGTCCCCGAAATCAACGCCGCCGACGTCAAGACCCACAAAGGCATCATCGCCAATCCCAACTGCACCACCGCCATCTCCCTCATGGCGCTGTATCCGCTGCATCAGGCCTTCGGCGTGAAACGCATCTTCGCCTCCAGCTACCAGGCCGTCTCCGGCACCGGCGCCCAGGCCATCGAAGAACTCGCCCGCCAGTCCAACGAATGGGCCTCCCAGAACCGCGCCTGGGACGCCGCCAAACTCGACTCCCCCCCGCAGGTCTATCCACACCAGATCGCCTTCAACGCCATCCCGCAGGTCGATAGCTTCATCGACAACGGCTACACCAAGGAAGAGATGAAGATGGAAAACGAAGGCCGCAAGATCATGCATCATCCGGACTTCCGCGCCTCCGTCACCTGCGTCCGCATCCCCGTCTTCCGCGCCCACAGCATCGCCATCACCGCCGAATTCGACAAGCCCGTCACTCCCGAGGCCGCCCGCGCCGTCCTCGCCAAGGCCCCCGGCATCGACATCATCGACGATCCGTCTAACAAAAAGTATCCCCTGGCCCTCGACATCGCCGGCCGCGACAACTGCGCCGTCGGCCGCATCCGCCCGGACTGCGCCCTCGACAACGGCCTCACCTTCTGGGTCGTCGGCGACCAGCTCCTCAAAGGCGCTGCGTTGAACGCCGTCCAGATCGCGGAGTGCCTATAACACGGAGGGTAGGCGTCCTCGCCTGCCATCGGTGTGTGGGTTTTCAACCCGCGCGTTCCAGCTTTCTTTAGCGCAGTCCGGGCGGCCCACTGAATGCGGTCCAGATCGCGGAGTGTCTGTAACTCAGGCCCAGGATCACCACCACAACGCGCGCAGCGCCCTGGACTGCGGAAACTTGTCTCCGCTTTCCCACAGCGGACTTGTCCGCGCCAAGTCACCCAGCGCCAAAGCCGGTCCAACGCCGCCTCTGGCAGCCGGGCTTCCGGCAGTGCCGTCCCGCATGCCCTTTGTAGCTCGTAGAGCGGAGTATGTCCGCCAACCATCTGGCCTACTTAAAACTTGCATATCCACAGGGGGCTCGTCAGGATACGTCTAATTCCAGGCAGGTTGGTTGACGCCAGGAGGATGCCGGACTCCGCCTCGAAGTTCTCTTAGCATTGATCCCATGAATCCCCCGCAGGATCACTCCACCCCCGCTGCTCCCGCGCCCGCACCCCTGCCGGCGGAGCCGCCGCCGCCACTGGGAGGGCCGACAGCTCCGGAGCAATCGGTGCAGCAGCAGCAGGCCCCGCCGCCAACGCAGCCGCCAACGCAGCCGCCAACGCTAACGTCAATATCAATATCAATATCAATATCAATATCGACGCCGCCCAAATGGCGGTTCGTGGCGCCGACGCCGGTGTTTCGCAAACTTCGTTGTTATGCCATCGACCCGGGTCTGGTGGGGAGCTTGGAGACGGAACCGATCAGCGAGGTGACCATCCAGCTGCCGTGGCAACCGCTGAAGCCAGGGCCGCAGGATGACTATCTGGAGGTGATCGATGTGGATCCGGCCAGCGGCTGCTTTTATGAGCCGGTGAAGCTGGATGATCCGGCGCTGCTGGCGCAGGACGGGCTGCCATTAAGCGAAGGCACGCCGCAGTTTCACCAGCAGATGGTGTATGCGGTGGCACGGCTGACGATCCTGAATTTCGAGAACGCGCTGGGACGGCGCACGCTGTGGCGGCACCAGACGCACCCGCAGAAGCCGCATGATGATTCCCTCTTTTGCGAGCGGTTGCGCATCTACCCGCACGCGCTGCGGGAGTGCAATGCGTACTACACGCCGCAGCGCATCGCCCTGCTCTTCGGTTACTTCAGGGCGGCGGCCAATGATCCCGGCAGACACATGGCGGGCGGGATGGTCTTCAGTTGCCTCTCGCACGACATCATCGCGCATGAGACGACGCACGCGCTGCTGGACGGCATGAACCGGAATTTCCTCTGCCCCAGCAATCCGGACGTGCATGCGTTTCACGAGGCGTTTGCGGATATCGTGGCCCTGTTTCAGCACTTTACCTTTCCGGAGATCGTGTGCCATCAGATGCAGGCCACGCACGGGGATATCGCTTCGCAGGAAAGTGTCCTCAGCGAACTGGCAGGCCAGTTTGGGCGGGGTGTCGGCCTGCGCGGCGCGCTGCGCGGTTACATCGGGCAGCGGGTCGATGACAAGTGGGTGCGCAAACAGCCGGATCCCGCGGCGTATGCAACGACGAAGGAGGCCCACAAGCTCGGCGCGATCCTGGTGTCGGCAGTGTTTGACGCCTTCCTCGCCATCTACAGGCATCGCACGGCGGATCTGCTGCGCCTGGCCACCGGCGGCGGCGGCATCCTGCAGCCGGGCGCCATCCATCCGGATCTGGCGGCGCGGCTGGCAGAGGAAGCGGCCAAGGCGGCGAGGCATGTGCTGACCATGTGCGTGCGGGCGATCGACTACTGCCCGCAGATGGACATCACCTTTGGCGAGTTTTTGCGGGCGGTGATCACGGCAGACTCGGATGTGGTGGTCAACGATGACAAGAATTACCGCATCGCCTTCCTGGAGGCCTTTCAACGCCATGGCATCTATCCGCGGGATGTGCCCACGCTGAGCATCGAGAGCCTGCTCTGGCGCGGATGGGACGATGATCCGAAGGGCCAACCCTCCGGCCTTCTCACCGGACAACTGCTGGCGGTGCGGAAGTATGTGGGGAGCACCATTTTTTTCAAGGATCGGAAGCAGCACTTCAACATGGAGCGGAATCTGCGCGCCACCCTGCACAAGCGGCTCAAGAAGTGCTTCAACTCGCCGAAGGCCGGCGCGGACGACGCCGCATATCTGGGCGTGAATAAGGACAAGCCCTTCGAGGTACGGACCGCGCGCATTGCCTTTCGCGCGACGCCAGATGGCGGCACGGTGCCACAGCTTCTGGTAGGCCTTTACCAGGAAACGGAAATCCCGGTGGATAACCTGGCGCCGAATGGCGCGAAGATGCTATTTGAAGGCGGCTGTACCATCATCGCCGACCTCTACGCGCGCAAGATCAAGTACTGCGTGCGCAAATCCATCGCATCGACAGAACGGCAGATGCGGCAGCAGAAATTTGCCGCGGCGGCCCATGCCTGCCTGCGTGCCACTTATTTCGACTTCCGGGATGAGAAGGAGCCGATCGCTTCGATTCATCGCGCCTAACCGCAAGTAATTCACGATCATGCCTGCCAAACGCGCCGCAAAAAAAGCCGCCGCAAAAAAAGCCACCCGGAGGCGCAGTCCGCCAAGCGGGCGCGGCCCCGCCACTCCGGTGCGGGTGCGCATGTACCGGCAGGGACTGGGGGACTGCTTCCTCATCACCTTTGATCCCGGCGGGCAGGAAACGCACATGCTGGTCGACTGCGGCACGCTGGGGTCCACCACCACGGGTGTGAAGATGGCGGATGTCGTGGCGGACATCAAAACCACCACCGGCAATCATCTGCACCTGCTCATGGTCACGCATGAGCATCAGGACCATCTCAGCGGCTTCAACTCCCTGAAAGAGGTCTTCAGCGCCATGCAGATCGATGCTGTCTGGCTGGCATGGACGGAAAACCCCGACGACGAAGATGCCAAAAGGCAGAAGGCTCATGAGGGCGACCTGGGCAAAGCGCTCTCTCTGGCCGCGAATGCCCTGGTGAACAACCGCGCGGGTGACCCGGATGCCATTGCCACGGGACAGGCCATCCGGAATGTGCTGGGCTTCATCGCCGATGAGCAGGAACTGCTGAAGGGAGCATGGGCGCCCACCGTGAATGAGGCCATGCACTTTGTCCGCACCACGCTGGGCAAGGAGAAGACGCGGCGCTACCTGAGGCCCGGCGGTCCGGCGATCGAGGACTTCGTGCCCGGCTTTCGCTTTTTCGTGCTTGGGCCGCCGACGAATGACACCCTGAGAGAACGCATGGGTGAGGACGACAGTGAGGAGCTCTATCACATGGCTCCCGGCATGGCAGCGGGATTGGCCGACGCGGCTTTTCAAGCCGCAGTTCTCGCGGGCAACCCACCCGGCGGCGAGGTGAAGGAGGCCGTAGAGGCGGAAATGCCCTTCGACAAACGCTTTCAATGCCCGGAGGCAGACGCGGTCATCCAGTACGCCTTGGCCGACTATTTCAAAACGGAGCATGCCTGGCGGCAGATCAGCACGGACTGGCTGCAAGGCGCCACGGACTTGGCCCTGCAAATCGACAACCAAATCAACAACACGAGCCTGGTGCTCGCGATCGAGCGGATCAGCGACGGCCGGGTGCTGCTGTTCCCGGCGGACGCGCAGGAAGGCAACTGGCTGTCCTGGCATGATCTGCCCACGCCGCTGACCTACACGAGCGGCGGCGCGACGCACCAGACCACGGCGGAAGAACTGCTGAAAAAAACCGTCTTTTACAAGGTGGGTCACCACTCCAGTCACAACGCCACGGCCAAGGACAAGGGCCTGGTAATGATGAAGAAGACGGAGGAACTGGTGGCCTTCATCCCCGTGGATCGGGCCGTGGCTCTCAAGAAGGGCAGCAAGGGCTGGAAGATGCCCGCCACCGCCCTCTACCGCGCGCTGCTGGAGCAGTGCCAGGGCCGCGTGGCGCGCTCTGATATCGGCTGGGCGACCGATCCCGGAAACGTTTCTGCCGGCGATCCCGAGGAGGCATTCAGAGATTTCCTTCCAAGCAGCAAGTGGACAACTTTCCAGACCAAGCAGTCCGCCGCCGAAGCAGCCGGCACGGTGGATCTGACCCACTCCCTGTATGTGGACTATCATTTAAAATAACTGGTTAGGCACGCTGCCTGCTCACAGCGGTTCGATTTTCATTCCACCTCCCACCTCCTGCCATGACTCTCCCGAATGATGCCGTTCCTGCCCCGACCGCCACCCCCGGCGCCAAGAAACCAGACCGCCACTGTGACATGGTGATGAAGGGCGGCATCACCAGCGGCGTGGTGTATCCGCTGGCGATCCATCGGCTGTCGGAAGAGTTCATCTTTAAAAACATCGGCGGCACCTCCGCCGGTGCGATCGCGGCGGCGGCGGCCGCGGTGGCGGAGGCCACTCGCGGTACTCCCAGCGGTGGCTTTGAGAAGCTGAAGGACCTGCCGGCCTTTCTCCAGGGTGCGGCGCCAGATATCGCCGGCAGCAATCTGCTGGCCTTCTTCCAACCGCAGCCGCGGTGCCGCCGGTTGTTTCGCCTGGGCACGGTTGCACTCGGAGAACGTGAAACGCTGTGGCAGACGCTGAAGATCGCCACAGGTGTAGTTAGGCTGTACTGGCTGCCCTTTCTCCTGGGCGTGCTGCCGGCGGCGCTTTTCCTGGCGGCGGCATGTTGCGGCGCGGACGGCGGCTTTTGGTGGGCCTGCCTGGCGGCGGCGGCCGTGCTGGGCCTCATCGGCGCGGTGGCGGCCATCGCGGTGACGCTGTCCCGGGAGATATCAGGGCCTCTGCCGGAAAATTTCTACGGCCTGTGCTCCGGCATGACGGATGACTTCCGCGATGTGTCCGGCGGCGTGCCCGCCAAACGCGGCAAGCCGCTGACCTACTGGCTGCACGAGTACCTGAACAGCTACCTCGGCCGCGGACCCACGGACGTGCCGGTGACCTTTGGCGATCTCTGGGGGCCGGAACCGCAGCTCCAGCCGGACGGCGAACCGGGGACCGAACCGGAGGAGAAAAAGGTGAACCTGGAGATGATGACCACCTGCCTCACCTATGGCCGGCCGTATCGCCTGCCTTTTCGGAATGATGACGATCTGAAGGAGAATGTCTTCTTCTTCAATGAGTGCGAGTTTCGCCAGCTCTTCCCGGCTG
>JAXMIV010000014.1:0-6434 GCA_034377045.1 Prosthecobacter sp.
ACCCGCTCCACATCAATGTAGAGGGCGTTCATCTTCGGCGCGTCATGCATATAGAGAAGGCGGCCGGGGGTGATTTCGGCGATGGCGGTGTAGTTAAACCCGACGCGGTCGGAGATGACGTGGTGGGAGGGCCAGGTTTTGCCGCCATCGAGGCTGAGCATGAGGCAGGAGGCGGGGCGGCCGTAGCTGCAGGCGAGGACGCCGTTGCTCATGAGGACGAGATCGGGGGCGACGCGGCCGACTTCGAGGAAGGTGGGTTTGTCCCAGGTCTTGCCGCCGTCGTGGGAGAAGGTCTGCGACATTTGGGAAGTGCGCGCGCCACGGATGACGGCGGTCATTTCGGTGGCCGAGAGACGGACGACGGCGGGTTCACCGCCGGGACCAATGGTGGAGAGGTAGTTCCAAGTTTTGCCATTGTCGACGGACCTAACCAAATGGGAGAAACGAACGGTGTTGGTGCGGCCGTCGGGCATCTTGACGCCTTTGCGGCTCCAGAGGACCATGGTCATGCCGCCGTCGTCGTCATTCCAGATGTGGCGCTCGACGATGGTCTGGTCGCTCTTGACTTCGTTGGTGTATTCCTTGGGCAGGATGATCTTGCTGTCGATCATGGTGAATTTGGTGGCATCGGCATCGAGGTAGAAGGTCTTGCCGAGGATGGAGCCGTCGGGCTGCAGCCAGGTCCAGCGCGAGGCGCCGAGGAGGGTACCATCGGGACGGCGCAGGACAGGCAGCGGTGTGGTGTCTTTCTGATCAAGGCCAGGGATGGGGGTCCAGGTCTTGCCTTCATCGGTGGACTTGAGGAGGCCGTAGGGTTCATAGAAGGCATCGGGGCCCTGCGCGACGCTGACGAGCAGGAGGCCTTTGCCGAGGTTGTTGAGGTAAGGGCGGGTTTGCTTGACGTCCTCGCGCGGGATGTTCCAGGGCTGGCCGATGGTGATTTTGACGGGATCTTTTGACAAGGGCGCGGTGGACTTGCGAACGCCTAACTTGATGAATGACCAGAGAGCGTCGCCGGTGGCGGTTTTGGCGCTGGAGCCGAACTGGATAAAAGGCTCGGGTGAATCAGCGGGTTTCCAGAAGGCGTTTTGGCCCTGCACCTTTTGCACGCCATCGACCCACATGGTCATGTCCGTGCCACGGATGACGAGGCGGTAGGTGTGAAAACGGTTCGCCGTATCCATGAGGATGAAGCGATCCGTGTAACTGGTGGCCTGCGCGGGGAAGAGGACGAGGCCTTCCTGATGGCGGCCATCGCCGATCAGCACGGAGACGGGCGCGCCATCGCGCCAGGGCCAGAGGGAGGTGGCAGGCTTCTTTTTTTGCGAGCCGGTGACGGAGCCGACTTTCACCTTGGCCTCGACGATGATCTCATCTTGCGGCGCCGGCGCGGGCCACGAGGCACGGTAATTGCCGATCTCTGGCGAATCATCAGTTAGGCGAAGCCCTTCGGATTCGAGGGTGGCGTTGGGTTTGCCGACCGCAGTCCAGGCGGGACCGGGCAAGGTCTTGCCGTCGTAGTCAATGAGCCAGGTGATGCCTTCGTCACCTTCGGCGGCGTGGAGAATGAAGGAACAGGTGATGCAAAGCAGGAGAAGGGCGGTGCGGAGATTCATGCAAAGTCACGGAAAGAAGGGAAACAGAATCTTGATCTCCGCGGCGCTGGGCTGGCGGCCGTATTCGCAGATTTCGAAGGCTTCGGCGAACTTGACGGCGGCGCCTCTTTCGGGGCCATACCATTTGATGAGGGCCTCGCGAAAGCGATCGGCTTCGCCGCTCTGGCGCTTGCTCCAGCGATCGCGCAGCCAGGTTTTGCGGCCGGCTTCATCGGTGGCGGGCGGCACGGTCTTGACGTATGCTTCGCTGCCGCTGGCGCCGCCTTCGTAGTGTTGGGAGGGCATTTCGTGGATGGCCGTGAGCTTTTGATCGAAGACGTCATCCACGGAAACGATGATGTCGGCCTGAAAGGGATAGGGTTTTTTGAAACCGTCACTGGAGTAGAGGAAGAGCGGATTCTTTTTCAGCGGCGGCACATCGCTGCAAACAAAGGGCACGGTGACCATGAAGGCGGCATCCTGGATGAGCACGCCGACATAACGATGATCGGGATGATAATCCCAGGGGCGATGGGCGATGACGATATCCGCCCGCCACTCGCGGATGATGCGGATGATCTTTTGCCGATTCTCCAATGAAGGCACGAGTTCGCCGTCATGGATGTCGAGCACCTGAGTCTCCGCGCCGACGATGGCATCGGCCTTTTGCACCTCGGCGAGTCGGCGCTGAGCGAGCGGGCCGCCGGCGGACTGCCAGTGGCCGATATCGCCGTTGGTGACGGAGATGAGCTTCACGTGATGGCCGAGTTTGGCCCACTTCGCCGCGGTGCCGCCGGCCTTGTACTGAGCGTCATCGGGATGCGCGCCAAAGACGAGGATGCGCAGTTTGCCATCGCTGTCCTCGGCGTGAGCCGCGACGGAGAGACAACACAGGAACAGGATTGAGAGGATGGATTTCATGCGGTCCCATGATACGGGCGCGCACGAATGCTTCCTTCGCTTCAATCCACATGCCGGAACTCGGCGGTGCAAAGCAGTGACTGACAGTAGCCGGCGATGAGCTTTGCTTCATCTGCAGGTTCGGCGCCGAGGCTGGCGCGGGAGGCTTGAAAAAATTCCCCGGCCAGCCTCGCTTCGGCCGCATCGGGCAGGCGATTGAAGCAGAGGCTGAAGGCGCGGCGGATACGCTCGGCTTCGGTGGGCTTTTCCTTGATGATTCGTTGCGCGAGGGCGGCGGCCTGGTCTTGAACGAAGGCGCCATTCATCAAATAAAGCGCCTGAAGCGGCACATTGGTCACATCCCGGTCGCCCGTGACGAGGCTGGGTTCGGCGAAATCAAAGAGCTCCAGCACATCCGGCAGATGATCGCGGAGCACCGGCAGATAGACGGAGCGGCGGCGGCTGCCGTCGAGGTCGGCGGGGATTTCCTTGTTGAAGCCGATCAAGGAGACGGATTGGCCGCCGAGTTCAGCGACCAGCGATCCTGGCCGGCGCGAAGTGTCGATCTGGCCAGAGACGGCGAGCATGGAATCGCGAATGACTTCCGCATCGAGGCGGCGCTTGTTGGTCCGCCAGAGCAGGCGGTTGTCAGGGTCCTTGTGAAAGCAATCCGCGCGGTAGGTGGAGGCCTGCCGATAGGTGCGTGAGAGCGTGATCTCGCGAATGAGCGCCTTCACCGACCAGCCCTTTTCCATGAATTGCAGCGCGAGGTGGTCGAGCAACTCCGGATGGCTGGGCCGCTCGCCGCTGAAGCCGAAATTGTCCACCGTGCGCACCAGGCCTGTGCCTAACAAATGACGCCAAACGCGGTTGGCCATCACGCGGGCGGTGAGCGGATGTTCGCGGCTGGCGAGCCACTTGGCCAGTTCCAGGCGCCCGCTTTGCGCCTTCGGTGGCGCTGGCAGACCCTGCGTCTCGAACACCCGAGGAAAGCCGCGCGTCACGGCCTTGACGGGGTGGGCGATCTCACCGCGCTCATAGAGTTGCGCGTCCTGAATCTTGCGGTGATCCATGGTGCCCATGCACAGCGGCAGGGCGCGGCCGGTGTCATCCACCGTTTCGAGCTGGCCTTCGATGCCGCCGCGCGTCCAGAGAATGCGAATGGCATTGCTCAGCATCTTGTAGAAATCTGCGCTGATGTCCTTGCCGGTAAGTTTGGCCTTCAGAGCGAATTCATTCTGCTCCTTTTCCTCGCGATTGAGCTTGTCCAGATCGGCCTTCAATTGCGCCACGCGCTGCACCGGGATGGGCTTGTTGGGGATCAATTGGCCGGGCAGGGCAGGCAGCCGGATGAGGTCGCCGCCGATGTTGTTTTCGGAATCGATCCACGTGCCGAAAAAGGTCTTCGTGCTTCTGAAGATGCCGGCGAGCGCGTAGTAGTCTTCCATGCCAAATGGATCAGTCTTGTGATCGTGGCAGCGTGCGCAGGCGACGGAGGTGGCGGTGATGGCGCGAGTCACCGTATCGAGCTGCTCATCCGCGAGATCGGCATCGAACTGCGCGCGGTTCATTTCGTTCAGGCCCTTCGCGCCGAAGGCGAGGAAGCCCGTGGCGATCAGCAGTTTCGCGCGCTCCGCGTCGTCCTTGGCGGGCAGCAGATCCCCGGCGACTTGTTCGGTGATGAAACGATCGAAGGGTTTGTCCTCGTTGACCGCGTCGATCACATAGTCGCGATAGCGCCAGGCATGCGGAAAGGCGAGGTTGGATTCGCGGCCATTGGATTCGGCGAAGCGCGCTACGTCCAGCCAGTGCCTGCCCCAGCGCACGCCGAATTCCTTCGAAGCGAGGAGTTCATCCACGGTCTTCTCGACGGCGGCTTCCAGGCCCTTCGCCGCAGCCTTGCTAAACTCGGCGGCTTGCCTCGGCGTCGGCGGCAGGCCGATGAGATCAAAGTACAAACGGCGCAGCAGCGTCACCGGGTCCGCATCCGGCGATGGGGCGAGGCTGTGCTTCTCAAGTTCAGCGAAGACGTAGCGGTCCAGATCTTTGCGCACCCATTTGGCATCCTTGGTTAGGGCAATCGAATGGTCTGCAGGCTTCTGGTAAGCCCAGAACTTGCGACCCGCCGCAATGTCTACCGGTGGACGTGCCGCGGCTGCAGTCGTCGCGGTGCGTGGATCGGGCGCGCCGATTTTGATCCATTGCTCGACATCGGCAATGACGGTCGCAGCGAGCTTGGGCTTGCGTGGCGGCATTTCCAGATCGGGATCTTGGTGCGCGATCGCGGAGAGGAGCCGGCTTTTTGCGGGATCGCCCGGAACAATGGCGGGGCCGCTATCGCCGCCGGTGAGGACGCCGTGCTTCGTATCCAATTGCAGCCCGCCTTTGGACTTCCCGGATTCCGTGGAGTGGCATTCGTAGCAGTTTTTGACCAGCACTGGCCGGATCTTCGCTTCGAAGAAAGCAAGGCCTTCCCCTTTATCGGCACCTTCACCGCGCGTGACCGAAAGAAGGGACGCTGAGCCCAGAAGCAGGAAACTCAGAAGCGACGTGGTTGGACTCGGCCTCATCACGCTAACTAGCCATGCAACAACGTCCTTGGCAAAGGTCTCTTTGAGGGCCTGCCGCCGCGCGCGGCACATTCCCCGTCTACTTCCTCTCCAGCTACGCCAGCGCGCTCTGCACATCGCCACGCTGTGGTACGCCCTCCTGGGCGCCAGACTGCAGGGTCGACAAGGCGGCGGCGGTATTGGCCCAGCGCACGCACTCCACCACGGGCGCGCCTTCGGCGAAATGGGTCGTGAAAGCCCCGGCAAAGGTGTCGCCGGCGCCGACGGTATCCACAGCCTTGATCTTGTGAGTGGCCACTCTTTTAAAACCGCCTTCATGCAGGATCAGGGTGGATTCCTCACCCCGGGTGATGATCAGGGTTTTCAGGCCCTTCTCCTGCATGCCCGTCTTCCAGAAATCGAGGTCATGGTCGACCTTGACCGGTGCCTTGCCGAAGATTTCCTCGGCTTCATGGCGGTTCACGATCAGTACATCGATGGTCAACTTGCCCCAGGGAAACTGGGGGTTGCACGGGGATGGATTCAAAATCACCGGCACCCGCGCACGGTTGGCAATTTCGATGGCATCCACCACTGTCTCCAGCGGTACCTCAAGCTGGATCAGCAGCGCCTTGGCGACCTCAATGCGGGACCGCTGCACCTTGAGGGCGGGCGGCGTCAGCGCGGCATTGGCGCCCGGGATCACCACGATCTGGTTCTCGCCCTTGGGGTCCACGACGATGAAAGCGCTGCCGGTACCCTGGCCGCGGACGGTGTTGACGGCGCTGCAGTTGATGCCCTCCCGCCGCAGATGGTTGCGGTAATCCCGGCCGTCCGGGTCATCACCCAGGCAGGCAATCAAGGTCACTTGGGCGCCTTGGCGTGCGGCGGCCAGGGCCTGATTAGCGCCCTTGCCGCCAAACCGGCGCTGCAGGCCGGTGGCGCACACCGTTTCTCCCGCCAGGGGCAGGCGCTGCACGGCGGCGATCAGATCCATATTCAAGGATCCCACGACGACGACGGGGGCTGAGGAGGTCCGGGCCATAGAAGTCTATGCGACAGGAAACGTCGCTTCGCCAACAGCCTTTGTCGGGATTCCGCGCCCCTAGGAAAATCCTTTGAGGCGAGAAATCATCCTCCGTGCCGCATTGCAAATGCCACCGACCTCAGCGATAAACCGCCCCATGCGAGTCCCCACCTGCTTCCTGGCCCTCCTTTCCGCCGCTAGCCTCAACGCCGAAGCTAACGCAGCCGCCGCCCGTGAATTCGATGTTGTCATCTACGGCGGCACTTGTGCCGCCGTCACCGCTGCCGTGCAGGTGAGGCAGATGGGCAAATCCGTCATCATCGTCAGCCCGGACAAGCACCTCGGAGGCCTCAGCGCTGGCGG
>JAXMIV010000015.1:0-2827 GCA_034377045.1 Prosthecobacter sp.
GGATGTGTTTGTCCTGCCGACGCGGCGGGATACCTATGCGGCGGTTGTTCACGAAGCCGCATGCCTGGGTATGCCACTCCTGATCAGCCAGCATGCCGGCGCCTGTGAGGCACTGGTGAAGGAGGACATCACCGGCTTCGCCTGCGTGCCCGAAGACAGCCACACCTTTGCCGATCAAATGCAGCGGCTGCTAGAACCAACGACCCGCGCGCGCATGAGTGCCGCCAGCCGCATGGTGGGCGACCAAATCTCCGCGCATCGCCGGGGACCGGCGCTCTGGCACTGGATGACGGAGCAATTTTTCTCATGACGCCGCTACATATTTTGTTCGCGCCCGTGTTGCGAACCGAAGGCTGGCTGAGCATTGAATTGCAGGAACAGAACATCTTGGAAGCCTTGCACACACACCATCCCGAATGGCCACTGACACGGCTCGCCCCGGATGAGGCCGGGACCGAGCAACCGATGCGACGGCGCTGGCGGCGCAGCATCACCTACCCGCGCCTGATACGCGAAGCAGCAGCGAAGACAGGGGGCAGGTGCGTGCTTCATGTCAGCGATCACAGCTACGGACACCTCTGCCGCGCCCACACTCCCTGTGTGATCAATTGCAATGATCTTCACCATTTTGTCGAACCTCACCTCGATCCCGTCCGCCTCTGGTTGTGGCGGCAGAGGGTTCGCACCATGCGCCACGCGGCACGGGTTTTGACCATCAGCGCCCACCTCGCGGGTGAAGTCTGCGAGCATCTGCGCCTGCCGCCGGAACAAGTCACCGCGCTGCCCGGCGGCATCGATGCCGAAGTCTTCCACCCGATGTCAGCGGAGACCACCGCGCAGCTCATGCCGCAAGTCGCCGCCTTGCGGCGGGATCATCTCCTCGTGGTCAACATCGGCACGAATCATCGGCGCAAAAATCTACCCACCGTCTTGCGCGCCGTGCGTCATTTGATCTCTCGCGAAAAGCTGCCCGTGAAGTTGCTCAAGGTGGGGCCGGCACTACGCGGTGGCGAACACGAAGCCTTGATCGCAGAACTCGGCATTGCCGATCATATCATCGACCTCGGAACTCTAAAACCCGAACAAGTCGCGGCGGTGTGCAACCAGGCCCATGCGCTGGCCTTTGCCAGCCTCTACGAGGGCTTCGGCAGGCCCACTTTGGAGGCTCAGGCCTGCGGGCTGCCTTGTGTTCTCGCCGATGCTTCATGCATGCGCGAGGTCGGTGGCGACGGCGCCCTCTATCACGTGCCGCTCGATCACGAGGAGCTCGCGGTGCAATTGGTTCGGGCGATGACCGATGCGGAGATGCGGAGACAACTGGTCGCCGCCGGGCTCGAGAATGTGCAGCGGTTTAGCTGGCGCAGTTACGCGGATAAGCTCGTTCGTGTGTATCAGGAGGTGGCCGCATGAAATCACGCCCGCTTATGCTGTGGGCCATGCTTGGCCTGCTGGCGGCATCGCTGGTCTTGCTGATGATCGTTCAACCCTATGCGGCGGGTTATGGCAACTTCCGCCTGACTCTCGCCCAGGAACTGCTCATGCGCTGGAAGGATGCCACTTGGCAACACGGCGCCCTGGCGCCTTTGATTTGCTTCTGGCTCGTGTGGTCGCGGCGCGGCGAACTCGCGCGCGTTGCAGTGAAGCCTTCGCCCCTCGGTTGGGGCATCATCGTATTCTCGTGTGCTTGTTATTTTGCGGGATACAAGGCCAACAATTTTTATCTCGGCGCCGCGGCCGTGCAAAGCTTCATCGCCGGCTGGATCTTGACCTGCCTGGGAAAAGAACATGCGCGGCGGTTGGTGTTCCCCTGGCTCATGCTGTTGTTCATGTGGCCGCTTATGTTTTTGGAGGAGTCGCTGGCCTTCCATCTGCGCGTCATCTTGGTGAAGAGTGTCGCGGCGGTGTTGAATGCCGTGCATGTCGAGACTCTCCGGGATGGTACGGCCCTGCTGTCCGCACCCGCCCATGGCAGGGCGCTCGGTGAACTTTTCACCCTCAAGGTCGAGGGAGCGTGCAGCGGCATCCGCTCATTGTTCGCGCTGCTGATGGTATCCGCTTTGTTAGGCCACTTCATGCAGCGCTCCTTGTGGCGGCGTTGGTTTCTGTTCCTCTGCGGCATCCCCCTGGCCGTATTGGGAAATATGGCCCGAATTTTTTTGCTCCTGGGAGCTTCCGTGGTGTTCGGCCAGGATTTCGCTGTCGGGGATCAGGAAAAGGAAGTTTCCACCTTTCATTTCATGTCCGGCATCGCCACCTACCTGGTGGCCCTGGCGGGTCTGCAACTCATCTCCCGTGTGATGGACCGATTGCGGAAGACGCCGGCCAAGCGAAGCGCAAACTCGGTTCCGCTCTCATCCCCATTCCGAATGCGTATCTCCTGGTTAGGCCTTCACGCCTTGATTCCCCTTCTGACCGCGTTGACCGTACTCGCCTGCCGGCAATCACCCGAGATGCGCGCGGGGGATGAAGCCGGCGTGGTCATGCAGTTGCCCGTGGGCATCGGCCGCTTTTTAGGCGCTCCGGAGGAGCCCAGCAAGAACGAGAGAGAGCAACTGCCGGCCGATACGGAAATGGTCAAGATGCGCTATCGCACGCCAGCCCTGACGCCGGCCACACTGGACGCCGCCCACGTGACCCTGGTCCTTTCAGGCGCCGAACGCCGCAGCATTCACCGGCCCGAAGTTTGCCTGGATGGACAAGGGTGGACGCTGTTGGATTCGAAGGTCATTCCCGTGGAAATCGCGCCCGGAAAGGTGCTGCAGGTGAAGGACCTTTTCATCGAGCGGTTGTGGGTCGGCAGGAGTGGCGAAAAGAAGCCGTTGCGCGC
>JAXMIV010000016.1:0-5890 GCA_034377045.1 Prosthecobacter sp.
ATGAAATGGCGCAGCATCGCTTCCGTGACCCGAAAGTCGGCGATCACCCCGTCTTTCAACGGCCGGATGGCCGTAATGCCGCCCGGGGTTCGGCCGAGCATCCGATTGGCATCATCTCCCACAGCCACCACTTCGTTGGTGCCGGATTTCACCGCCACGACCGACGGCTCGCGCAGGACGATGCCGTGATCCTTGAGGTAAACCAAGGTGTTTGCTGTTCCGAGATCAATTCCGATATCATTGGCTACAAAGCCGAAAAGTTTACCAAACATGTTGATTATGAAAGAGTTACAAATTTATAGAAAGACTAGGAACAGAGGGCGGCACCAGCGGATTCCAATCTTTTGAATCACGAAAAGCAACGCCGCTGGCGGGGCTCCTAACAAACCAAAAACTAAGTGCGCCCTAAATTAGGGTCAAGGAAAGTTTCCAGCCATCCTAGCGGCCACTCTGAACCCCATCCTGGGGCGTGAGGACCCCCTGGTCAACCTCATAGACATCCCCCTCCAGCCCTTCCTCCCGCGCCCAGTCCAAGGCGGTCGTGGTCACGATTTTTTGGGTGCCGGCGGGAAGCAGCCGCAGAAGCGCACGGCGGCGGCTCGCATCGAGTTCGCCGAAAATGTCATCCAGCATCATCAAGGGGGCCTCGCCGCTGGCCTGCTCCAGAACACAGGCTTGGGCGATTTTCAGGGACAGCGCGAAACTGCGCTGCTGCCCCTCCGACGCAAATGAGGTCGCTTCGACCTCATTGAGGGTCAGCCGCAGATCATCACGATGCGGCCCGGCTGCGGTCTGCCGCAAGCGCTGCTCCTCCTCCCGCAATGCGAGTAACTGCTCCACCAAACTGCCGCCCTGAAAACCTGGCTGATACTCGATCCTGGCAACCTCCGCACCGCCACTCAGATCGGCATGCACGCGCTGCACCTCGGGTTGCAACAACGCCGTCAATTCGGCGCGCCGCGCGGTGAGCACTTGGGCAAACTCTTCCATCACTCGTGCAAACGCATCGGCCTGCCGCCAACCGATGACCGCGTCCCGTTTGAGCACGTGATTGCGTCCGCGAAGCGCGCGTTCGTAACCGCGCAATGCCTTCAGATAATCTGGAAACATCTGGCTCGCGGCGAAGTCGAGAAACCGGCGCCGATGCTCCGCACCGCCGCGCAAGAGGTTCATGTCGCGATGATCCATCCACACCACCCGGCCGCTGCCCGCCAGATACTCAGCCGACCGGCCACACACCGTGCCGTCCACCGCGAGGCGCCGTGCCGTGGTGGTTTGCGTGTAGCGCAGCCGCCGTCCATTCAGGCCGCCTTCCACCAACAGCGAACCAGCCCCAAAGCGAATCAGTTCCGCACGATCGGAAGTGCGCGGAGATTGCAGACGCAGCAACATGCACGCCGCCTCCATCAGCGAGGTCTTGCCCTGTGCGTTGCGGCCAACGAGCACTGTCATGGAGGGATGCAGCACCACCCTGCATTCTTGAAAACAGCGGAAATCTCGCAGCACCAAATCCGTCAACATGGCCGTCAGTACATTTTAACCGCCTGGGTTCCTGCTGAATTTCGGTTGAATTCACAAGGGCCGGGCGGCATGTGTCGGGCTCCCCTAATGGCCTCCTTCCGCACAGTCAAAGGCTTTCGCGACTTCTTCCCCGAGGAGTGCGCGCGCCGCAATTACATCTTCGAAATCTGGCGCCGGGCTGCCCGCCGCTACGGCTTCGTCGAATACGAGGCGCCCGTCATTGAAAGCACCGATCTCTACCGCAAAAAGAGCGGGGATGAGATCACCGGCCAGCTCTTTTGCTTCGAAGACAAGGCCAAACGGGAGATCGCCCTGCGGCCCGAAGTCACCCCTTCCCTGGCCCGCATGGCCACGGCCCGGCAGCGCGACTTCAAGAAGCCGATGAAGTGGTTCCAAATGGGCTCCTGCTTCCGCTACGAAGAGCCGCAAGAAGGCCGCACGCGTGAGTTCATCCAATTCAATGCCGACATCCTCGGCGACAACTCCCCCGATTCCGACGCCGAATTGATCGCTCTCGCCATTGATGTGATGCTGGAGTTTGGGCTCAAGACTGGAGACTTCGCCATCCGTCTCAGCAACCGGCAGATCTGGACGGAGTTCCTGGAGCAGCACGCGGTGCCGGCTGAACACGGCGCCACCTTCCTGCAAATCATCGACAAGATCGAACGTGCGAAGCCCGAGGACACCGCTCAAAAACTGGCGGCAATCGGCTTGAGCCTCGAAGACGTGCGTGCCTTCATGGCGGCGACGGATGAAAATCACCCGGCCTTCGCGGCATTGCGCGATGAACTTACCGCGCGCGGTCTTTGGTCCTATGTCCAAATCGATGCTTCCATCGTGCGCGGGCTCGCCTACTACACGGGCACCGTCTTTGAGGTGTTCGACCTAAAGCACGGCCTGCGCGCCATCGCCGGCGGCGGACGCTACGACAAACTTTGCGCCCTCATGAGCGATGGCAATGTTGACATGCCTGCGGCAGGTTTTGCGATGGGTGATGTCGTGCTCGGCCTCCTGCTCAGCAAGACTCCCGGCGCGCAGTTTGGCCTAACGGAATATTTGAACACCCAGGCCGGGGTCGGCGTGTATGTGGTCATCGCCGATGAAACCCAGCGCGGCAACGGCTTGCGTGCCTTGCAGGACCTGCGCAACGCGGGCATTGGCGCCGATCACAGCTTCGGCGCCCAGAAAGTCGGCAAACAATTCCAAAATGCGGAGGCGCAAAGAGCGCGGCTCGCGGTTGTCTTCGGGGCGGAATATCCGCAGGTCGTCATCAAGAATCTCGTCAGCCGCGAGCAGCAACTGGCGCCCATTACCGATCTCGTCGCCACCATTCAGGCCCTTCTTCGGGAGCCCGTGCGCGGGCCTTTGATCGCATGAGCCCGCGCATTGCCATCGTTGGTGCAGGCGCGGTCGGCTGTTACTACGGAGGCCGCCTCGCCCAGCACGGCTACGATGTGCATTTCCTCCTGCGCTCGGATTATGAAGCGGTGAAGCAGCATGGCCTGCGCCTGCGGAGTCCGCTCGGTGATGCCCACATCGCCGATGTCCAATGTGCGCGAACAACGTCCGAGATCGGTCCCTGCGACATCGTTTTTATCGCCCTCAAGGTCACTTCAAACGCGGTCCTCCCGCACCTGCTGCCGCCTTTGCTCAAGCCGGGCACGCTGCTGGTGACGCTGCAAAACGGCCTCGGCAACGAAGAGTTCCTCAGCGATCACTTCGGCGCGGAGCGTGTGCTCGGCGGCCTTTGCTTTGTCTGCCTCAACCGCATTGAAGCCGGCGTGATCGAACACATTGCCCAAGGCCGCATCAATCTCGGTGAGCACGGCCGCCCGCCGCAAGCTCGAACGCATGACATCGCCGCCATGCTTCGACACAGCGGCATTGAGTGCGTGGTCGAAGAAAGCCTCGCGGCGGCACGCTGGAAGAAACTCGTTTGGAACATTCCCTTCAACGGCCTGTCCATCGTCGCCGGCGGCATCGACACCGCCGCCATCCTGGCCGATCCAGCGCTGGAGCAGCGCGTGCGCGAACTGATGACGGAGATCATCGCCACGGCAGGCCAACTCGGTCATCACATTCCGGACGGTCTGATTGAAGACATGGTCGAGCGCACCCGGACGATGACACGGTACCAACCTTCGTCCCTGATCGACTTTGAAGCCGGTCGCGAAGTCGAACTCGAAGCCATCTGGGGAGAACCCGTGCGCCACGCGGCCGCCGCCGGTCTGCGCATGCCTCAGGTGGAAAGGCTGTATCACGAGTTGCAAGCCTGCCTCAACCGCCGAGCGTTGGCCCGCTCATGAGCCTGTCGTTGATTCAGCAAGCCCGTCCGGAAACCGCCATCGTACTGGGCTCCGGCCTGGGCGCGGTTGCGGAGGCGTTTGGCATTGAGGCGGAGCTGCCTTATGCGGAAATTCCAGGCCTGGGTGGCGCCGCGGTTCCCGGCCACGCCGGTCGCTTTCTGCTGACCCGCCTGCGCGACAAACCGGTGCTTTTTGCGCAAGGGCGCCGCCACCTCTATGAGGGTCTCAGCGCTCACGCGGTCGCCGCCGGCATTCGCTTCATGCATGGGCTCGGTGTTCGCCGTATCGTCCTGACCAATGCCGCTGGGGCCATCAATCCGGCACTGGAAGTCGGCGGTCTGATGCTGATCCGCGATCACCTCAATCTCCTCGGCCAATCGCCGCTCATCGGTCCCCAGTTTCATGACATGACCGCCGCGTACAGTGAGGCATGGCGGCAACGCTTTCAGGAGGCGGCGGCGGCCCTGCAACTCACCCTTCGCGAAGGCGTCTATGCGGCGGTGTTGGGGCCACAGTATGAGACTCCCGCGGAAATTCAGATGCTCCGCGTCATCGGCGCGGATGCGGTGGGCATGTCGACGGTGCCGGAGGTGATTCAAGCCCGTGCCCTGGGCATGGAGGTGGCGGGCATTTCCCTGCTCACCAATTGGGCCGCGGGTCTGCAATCGGGCGCCCTCAATCATGCTGAGGTGGTCAGCATGGGCTTGCGCGCCGGCGCCAATCTCGCTGCTTTGCTGAATCTGGCATTGTGAGAGCGCTTTACTTTTCCGGCAACTTCGTCTGAATTGGCTCCATGAAACGGCTGTGGCGCATTGGCAAATACGAGCATGATCTCACCGAACGCGGCATGATCATGGGCATCGTCAATGTCACGCCGGATTCTTTTTCCGATGGAGGCCGTTTCCTCGATGCGGGGCGCGCTGTGGAGCACGCTTTGCACCTCGTTTCCGAGGGTGCGGATATTCTCGATGTCGGCGGTGAATCCACCCGTCCGGGCGCTGAACCGGTCGATGAAGCGGAGGAGTTGCGCCGCGTCGTGCCGGTGATCCGCGCCATCCGCTCGCAAACCCACACGTTGATTTCCATTGATACGATGAAGGCCGCGGTCGCCCGCGCGGCGCTTGATGCCGGGGCTGACATCATCAACGACGTAACGGGACTTCGCGGTGACCCGGCGATGCCGCGCCTCGCCGCGAGTTGCGAGGCCGGTCTCGTCATTATGCACATGATCGGCACGCCGCGCACGATGCAGCAGCAACCGCATTATGATGACGTCGTCGTTGAGGTACGCGACTACTTCGCCGCACGGCTTCGCGCTCTTGAACATGAAGGCATCGCCGCTGAGCGGATTGTCTGGGACCCGGGCTTCGGCTTTGGCAAGACCGCCGCGCACAACCTGGCGCTTTTGAAAGCACTGCCCGAACTCGCGGTCGGCGATCGTCCGCTGCTTGTCGGAGTTTCCCGCAAGTCGCTGATCAGCCGCCTCCTCGGATCAGATGCCATGGAGGATCGCGACTGGCCAACGGTGGCCCTGACTTCGCATTTGCGGGAGGCGGGTGCGCAAATTCTGCGCGTGCATGAAGTTCGCCCGAATCTCGAAGCGCTGCGCATGACCGAAGCCATCCTTGGCAGCGCCGCGTGAGGGTGGGCTTATCGCGCCGCCGTCGGCACGATGCGCTTGCCCAGGCAGAACAAATGCTTGGCTCCGCGGACAAAAATCTGCCCCTCGCTCAAGGCGGGTGAGGCAAAGACCCTTTCTTCGAGATCGCTCTCCGCCACCAGGTCGTAAGTCTCGCCCGGCTTCACCACGCGCAGGGTACCAAAGTCATTGATGAAGTACACATTCCCTTCAGCGCTGACGAGTGACGCATGGTGTTCGCGCATCCGTTCTTCCCATTGGATTTCTCCGCTTTTGGCATCGAAGCAGTGGGCAATGCCCGAATCGGACACGACCAGAAAATATTCGCCTTCGGAGATTGGCGAAGGCACATAAGCCACGCCTTTGTTGGTGCGCCAGGCAATGTGGGTCTCGGTCACGTTGCCCCGTCCGTCGGGCTTGATGG
>JAXMIV010000017.1:0-5311 GCA_034377045.1 Prosthecobacter sp.
CCTAAAACCCGATCACATCCCCACGGATAACATGGCCGCACCGCAACTTGCGGAAGCCTTGGGTGGCCCGCTGTTCTTCGCCTTTATCAGTGCCGTCGCCTTTGCGACGATCCTTGCGGTCGTGGCCGGCTTGACGATCAGCGCCAGCGCTTCCTTCGCTCACGATTTTTACACCAATGTCCTTCACCACGGCAAAGAACATCGCCCGGGTGAGGAAGTACGTGTCGCGCGCATCACCGCCTTTGTCGTTGGCGCCGTCTCGATTTTCCTGGCGATCAAGCTGCAATCCGTCAACGTCGCCTTCCTTGTCGGCCTGGCCTTCGCCGTCGCCGCCAGCGCCAATCTGCCGGTCATCGTGCTCTCGATCTTTTGGCGGAAGTTCAGCACCACGGGCGCCGTCCTTGGTCTCGCGGTGGGCCTGCTCGGCAGCATCGTCTTGATCATCTTGAGCCCCAGCATCATGGGCATCGATGGCCCGGAAGTCCTCGCCGCGAAACGCCGGCTCATCCAGATGCCCGCCATCTTCCCCCTGACCAATCCCGGCATCATCAGCATCCCGCTGGGCTTCCTCGCCGCCATCGTCGGCTCCCTCCTCAGACCCGAGCCTGAAGCCGAAGCCAAGTTCGCCGAACTCAAAGTCCGCGCCCACACCGGCCTCGGCGCTGAGAAGGCCACCCAGCACTGATCAGCCATCGGCGCGCCCGGTTTCCCAGCGCCAACGCATCAGGGCCGTCCCTGATTCGACGGTCGGGGTACTCTCCGGCAAGGCGCGGCGCCCCGGCGCCTTCGATTCCTTTAAGTATCACTGCGAATACCCAAAGGAGGAGAACTACAATGAAAGCATTTTGCGCGGCCCTAGCGCTGCTGACAGTGGCGCCTCTAATCGTCCATGCGGAACCCGCCGGCACTGAGGTGGCGCCGGCTGTGAAGGCGGTGCAAGTCCAGGTACCGGAAGATTTTCGTGCCGTGGCCTTCATGGCTGGCCTGAATTACCCCACCAGCGTCGAGTTCGATGGCCAAGGCCTCGTATTCGTGGCGGAAGCAGGCTATGCCCCCGGCGACCAAAGCGCGCGGCCCCGCATCATCGTTGCCAGTGCGGCCGGGGAAATGCTGGAGCAAATCACCGAAGGCCTGGAAGCTCCCATCAATGACCTCCTGTGGCATAACCAAAGGTTATACATCTCCCACAAAGGCCGCATCTCCGTGCTGGACAGCGGCAAGGTGCGGGATCTCGTGACGGGGCTGCCCAGTTTGGGCGACCATCAAAACAACCAGATGGCCATGGGACCGGACGGCAAACTCTACTTCGGCCAAGGCACCGCCACCAACTCCGGCATCGTCGGTGCCGACAACCACAAGATGGGCTGGTTGCAGAAGCATCCGGAAGTTCACGACGTACCGCCCACGGACATCCAGATCAAAACCGAGTCCTACGCCAGCGGCCTGGAAGGCCAGGAGCAGGCGCGGACCGCCGCGTTTCAACCCTTCAGCAAAGCGCCACCCGCGACCGATCAATCCGCCACGGTCACCGGAAACGTCAAAGCGAACGGCACCATCTTGCGCATGAATCCTGATGGGACAGGACTCGAAGTTTACGCCTCAGGCTTGAGAAACCCCTACGGTCTGGTCTGGACGCCCGACAAAAAGCTGTATGCCACAGAGAACGGCTTCGATGATCGCGGCAGCCGCCCCATCGCCAATGACAAGGAAGACATCTACCTGATCAAGCAGGGCGCCTTTTACGGTTGGCCGGACTTCGCGTCGGGCATCCCCGTGACTGACGCGCGGTTCAAGCCGGAGGGAAAGGAGCAGCCGCAATTTTTGTTGGTCGATCATCCCGCGGTCGAGAAGCCCCAGTGGACGTTTCCAAAACACTCCGCGATAACCAAGCTGGACGTCGCGCCGGAAGGATCTTTTGGCTTCCAGGGCAACCTCTTCATCGCCTTCTTCGGCCATATGGCACCCCTCACCGGAACGGTGGACGGGGCACAGGCAGCGCCCCAAGTCGTGAGACTGGTTCCCACCACTGGGGAACAGAAAGTCTTCTTCTCGTATAAAGCACCCGGAGAAACCCAGGCATCTGACAATAGCCACCGCGGCCGTCTCGTGGACGTGCGCTTCACACCCGCCGGCGATGCGCTGTTTGTGGCCGACTTTGGTGTCATGACGGTGGACGAGAAGGGGCCTCATGCGGTGCCGCAATCAGGCGTGATCTGGCGGGTAGTTCCGAAAGTGACCGGGACGCCCCGACCTGTGAAAGGAAGAACGTTGCCAGATGACGAGGAACGGTCCCGTTTGCCTAACCAACAATAGACTTCCCCACCCGATTAATGTTGCACCGAGCACCCTGTCCCCACCTGTGCAAAGAAATCATGTCCCTTGTCATCCACGAGGATGAACGCCGGAAAATCCTGCACCTCGATCTTCCAGATCGCCTCCATCCCTAGCTCGGGGAACTCCACGACTTCCACCTTCTTGATGTTCTCCTTCGCCAGGATCGCCGCCGGACCGCCGATGCTGCCCAGATAAAACCCGCCGTGCTTCTTGCACGCGTCCGTCACCTGCTGGCCGCGATTACCTTTCGCGATCATGATCATGCTGCCGCCCTGGCTTTGGAAAAGATCCACATAACTGTCCATCCGGCCGGCGGTGGTGGGACCAAAGGAACCGCTGGGCATCCCGGCCGGCGTCTTGGCGGGGCCCGCATAATACACCGGGTGCGCCTTGAAATAATCCGGCAAAGGCTGGCCCGCATCGAGGCGTTCCTTGAGCTTCGCATGGGCAATGTCGCGCGCCACAATGATCGGGCCGCTGAGCAGCAGGCGGGTGGTCACCGGGTAGTTGCTGAGTTCAGCACGAATTTCCGCCATGGGCCGATTGAGATCGATGTGCACCGCGCTGGTATCCTTGCGATGGCGCAATTCCTCGGGGATATAGCGCAGCGGGTTCGTCTCCAGCTCCTCCATGAACACGCCATCACGCGTGATCTTCGCCTTCGCCTGCCGATCCGCCGAACAAGAAACGCCAATGCCAATCGGCAGCGACGCCCCATGCCTGGGCAGCCTAACCACACGTACGTCCAGCGCGAAATACTTCCCGCCAAACTGCGCCCCGATCCCGCACGTCCGCGCCGCCTCCAGCATCTGCGCCTCCAGTTCCACATCTCGAAACGCCCGCCCGTGCTCATTCCCCGTCGTTGGCAAATGATCCAGGTACTTCGTCGAGGCGAGCTTCACAATCTTCATCGTCAGCTCCGCCGAGGTTCCGCCAATCACAAAGGTCAGGTGATAAGGCGGACACGCCGCGGTTCCCAGCGTCAGCATCTTGTCGGTCAAATACTTCACCAGCCCTTTGGGATTCAAAACCGCCCGCGTCTCCTGGTACAAAAACGACTTGTTCGCCGACCCGCCGCCCTTGGCGATGCAAAGGAATTTATACGCATCCCCATCCACCGCGTGCAAATCGATCTGCGCAGGCAGATTCGTGCCCGTGTTCTTCTCCTCAAACATGTTCAGCGCCGCATTTTGCGAGTAACGCAGATTGTTCTCGGTGTAGGCCAAGTAGACCCCCTTGGAGAGCGCCGCTTCATCACCCCCGCCCGTCCACACCTGCTGGCCCTTTTTTCCCATGATGATGGCCGTCCCCGTGTCCTGGCAAAAGGGCAGCAGCCCGGCCGAGGCGACATCCGCATTTTTCAGTAGCGTCAGCGCCACCATCCGGTCATTTTCACTGGCCTCAGGGTCATCCAGAATCGCCGCCACCTGCTTCAGGTGTTTGGGCCGCAGGAAGAAATTGATGTCATGAAACGCCTGGTTCGCCACCAGCGTCAGCGCCTCCGGCTGCACCACCAGCGCCTCCTTGCCCTGAAACTCGCTGACGCTGACATGGTCACGGGTGAGCAAGCGGTATTCGGTGTCGTCAGCACCGAGTTCAAAAAGTTCCTGGAAGTGAAACGCTGGGGTGGCCATGGATGCCACAGTTTGAAATGGGTTGAGCCCGTGGGCAAAGGGAAAGGCGGATCGGCGTCTCTCTCCAATAACAGGTCAAAATCCTGGACCGAATGAGGCAAAAACTCCATAAAAGCAGGCAGGCGAGCCAGAACCGTGATGATTTTCGGGCAAATGCGCCCGCGCGGGGCGATCATCCGTTTTCATCTAAGAGGGCTTGTTTGACAATGCCCCCGGCCACCCTTTGATTACTCCCATGCCCTCAGACTCCGATTTCCCCACCAGCATCAGCCCCCACTCCAGCTACCTTGTCCCGACCGTCATCGAGAGCGATGGCCGGGTGGAGAGGGCCTATGACATCTATTCCCGCCTGTTGAAGGACCGGATCGTCTTCATCGGCACGCCGATTGATGACCAGGTGGCGAACATCATCATCGCCCAGCTTTTGTTCTTGCAGATGCAGGACCCGAAGAAGGACATCAATATTTACATCAACAGCCCCGGAGGCTCCGTCACCGCCGGCCTGGCGATCTATGACACGATGCAGTTCATCACCTGCGACGTGAACACCTACTGCATCGGCCTCGCGGCCAGCATGGGCGCCGTTTTGCTGGCGGCCGGCACCAAGGGCAAACGTTATGCCCTGCCGAACAGCGACATCATGATTCACCAAGTCTCCGGCGGCGCTCGCGGCACGGCCAGCGATGTCGAGCGGACGGTGGACTTCATGTACAAACTGAAGCGCCGGCTCAACCGCATCCTGGCCAACCACACCGGCAAAAGCCCCGAGGTGATCGAGAAGGACGCGGACCGCGATTACTACATGAGCGCCGAGGAAGCCGCCGCTTATGGCTTGGTCGACAAGGTGCTGGAAAGCAAAAAGGACATGGAGGCGGCGATGAAGAAGGCGGCGGTCGCCTGAGTCCAAAGGCTTGACGGCCAGGCCCGTACCATGAGACACTGCATTTAATCCCCATGCCACGCGGTTCCAATGTCACCCTTTGTTCGTTCTGCGGCAAGAGCCACGCCGAAGTGCGCAAGCTCATCGCAGGACCAGGGGTGTACATTTGCGACAACTGCATCGGCGTCTGCAAAGCCATCCTGGACAAGGAAGCCGCACAGGAGAACGAAACCTCGCCACCGCTGATGGTGCCGCGGCCGGCCGATATCGCGGCCATTCTGGATCAGCACGTGATCGGCCAGTCGCAGGCGAAAAAGGTGCTCAGCGTGGCGGTGCACAACCACTACAAGCGCATCCTTCACTCCCAGCAGCAGGCCCTGAAGCGCGACAGCAGCCCGCGCAAGCTCCACGATCCGGGCGATGTGGAGATCGAGAAGAGCAACGTGCTGCTTCTGGGCCCCAC
>JAXMIV010000018.1:0-7442 GCA_034377045.1 Prosthecobacter sp.
CCATCAAGAAGTTCCCCGCCATGTTCTTCGCCGGACCTCTGGGCTTTCATCCGAAACCCTATTTCAAAGCCACGGCGGGCGCCAGTGAAGCCCCCAAGGTTCAGTTCAGTTTTGGCAAACCTCCCGCGCCCGCCAAGCCCTAACTCACCGACGTGCAGCGTCTCCTCTTAGCGTCCCTTGCCGCTCTGGCGATCCTCTCGCCATTGCGGGCGGAGCCGCCGATTCCGCCGAAGCCAGATCGTTACTTCAACGACTACGCCAAGGTGGTCTCTCCAGAGGTCGCCCAGCATATCAACCGCAAGCTTGAGCAGTTCGAGCGCGACACTTCAAATCAAGTCCTCGTCGCCGTCTTTCCGAAGTTGCCTGAAGGCACCTACCTCGAGGACTTCACCGTCAAAGCTGCGCAGGCTTGGGGCGCCGGTGGCAAAGAGAAGGATAATGGCATCATCCTTTTTGTCTTCATCGCGGATCGCAAACTCCGCATCGAGGTCGGATACGGCCTCGAAGGTGTCGTGCCCGACATGATCGCAGCCAGCATCATCCGCGATGTCATCCAGCCGCGGTTCAAGCAGAGCGACTACGCGGGCGGTCTCGATCAAGGCGTCGAGGCCATCTTCAAAGCCACGCGCGGCGAATACAAAGGCACCGGTCGCACCCTTGCCGAAGGCCACAGTCAAAACGGCGGCGGCATTCCCCTCGTGCTGTTTTTGGTGCCGGCATTGTTCATCTTCGTGGTCCTGCGGAATCTCCGCAAAACCCTGATCCAAGGTTCGCATGGCCGCACGCATCCTTCTCCCTGGTGGATGAGTAGTGGCGGCGGTTCCTTTGGCGGCGGCGGCGGCTTCAGCAGCGGGGGCGGCGGCTTCAGTGGCGGCGGCGGTTCCTTCGGCGGTGGCGGCGCCAGTGGCGGCTGGTAAACTTCAACGACACTCCTCATGTTCCACTGGTGGTTCCTTTATCGAATTGACGCCAAACGCCTCGCGGCAGCCATTGCCGAGGCTGAAAGCCGCACCTCAGGCGAGATCTGCATCTACGTCTCCCATCGCAAGCACGGCGATCCGCTGAAGGCCGCCAAAGTCCGCTTTGAAAGGCTCGGCATGACCAATACCGCGCAGCGCAACGGCATCCTCTTTTACATCGTCCCGCGTTGTCGAACTTTCGCCATCCTGGGTGACGAGGGCATCCACGCCAAGGTGGGGCACGCGTTCTGGGAGGAACTGGCCGCCCTCCTCACCGCTTCCTTTAAAGAGGGCCACCTAACCGAAGGTTTGGAAAAGAGCATCCGCCGCGCTGGCGATCTCCTCGCCGAGTTCTTCCCACCCCTCTCCGGCGACAAAAACGAACTGCCCGATCATCCCACCGGCGGATTGTAAAGTAGTCCGCCTCTCCGAGGCGGTCAGTTGGATTGAGCCGCCTGGGACAGGCGTACTACATTCACCACTCCGTGAAAAAGCTCGCCGTCCTGCTCGTCCTTCTCCTCGTCGCCTTCGCGATTTGGCTGGCGCGTAATTGGCGTTTGCCCGCAACCCCATCCATTCCCGCCCTTTTCAAATCTTCACTTCCCGCGGCCTGTCGCCAAGTCGTGCTCGTCCTTTCCCCCAGCCAGCCATCCGTCACCGCCCGCCTCTGGTTGCTGGAGCGCTCCACTAGCGACGATGCGTGGCATACCGCCACCGATCCCATCCCCGTCACCCTCGGTCACAAAGGCCTCGCTTGGGGTGTGGGCGAGCACACAGGCGCCGCGCCCGCCGGATTTCCCCTCAAGCGCGAGGGTGATAAATGCAGCCCCGCCGGCGTCTTCCGCCTGCCCTTCGCCTTCGGCCTCGCTGCGGCGGTTGACGCCCCATGGCTCAAGCTTCCTTACACGCCACTGACGCCTTCGATCGTCGGTGTCGATGACCCCAAATCCCGTTACTACAATCAAGTCGTCGACAACACAGTCGTCACTCCGGATTGGGAGAGCAACGAAGCCATGCAACGCCATGGCGAACTCTACCGCTGGGGCGCCTTCATCGCTCACAATCCCGACGCGACTCCCGGCCTCGGCTCCTGCATCTTCTTGCACCTCTGGCCGGGTCCCGGCAAGGCCACCTCCGGCTGCACCGCCATGTCCCGCGAGGACATCGAAAAGGTCCTCCGCTGGCTTGATGCCGCCAAGGAACCGCACCTCGTCCAAGGCCTCGAAGGCTGGTGACCGGCGCTTTCACTCCGCCGTCTTCTTCACCATCTCCAGCACCGCCTTCACCAGCGTATCTTCCACCGCCGGCGCGAACCGCGTCGGCAGGCCGTAGTAGATCAGGTTGAAGTCCGCCTCATAACCGCCTTCGGTGAGGATGCGCATCGACGGCACATAGGCGAACACATCGTTGCAGTAGCCGGAGGCCCACACCTTTTCATTCGGCAACTCCCGCCGCAAACGCAGCGCGTAATCCACCACCACCTCACCGCTGAGCGCGATCAGCGTGAAGCTCTTGCCAAAGCGCAGCACCTGCGTCGGCGCGTCGTACTTCGTCATCAGCGGTTCACCCTTGGCCAGCAGGTCCAGATGCCGCTGCGCATAGCGCTGCACCGCCCCGGCCTTGTCGGTGAGTTTTGCTTCGTAATAGGCCTTGTCCGGTTGCGGCCCCAGCGGCAGCGCCACGCGCTCAAACGCCGTGGCGACCTTGCCATCGACGGCTTCCATCGGCTGGCTCAGCACCGCCGCCACCGCGCCCGCCAAATGCAGCCCGTGCGCCCGCGCCATCAGCATCGTCCCGCGCGGATTCGGATTCGCATCGGCGCCACAGCCGGTGATGAAAAGCGCCGTCGCGCCCGGATACGTCTGCTCCAGGTTTGCCTGCGCATAGCCCGCCCAATCGCCGCTGACCTCGGGACCTGCTCCCGGTGTGGTGCAGTGGCAGGCATAACCAAAAAGGATCGCCGCCACGCTCCCGTCCTCACGCTCCACCCGCAGCACCGGCACCTCATGATCCACCATGCCGTTCGGGTTGATGCCGAATCCCACGCCCTTCGGCCCAAACTGCCGCCGGTTCCCCGCGAAAGTCGCCTTGCCCTTGCCAAAGCCCAGCTTCGCCGCTTGCCGATCCTTCACCGCCGCCTGCGCCGCCTCAAAGCAGCGTTGCAGAAAGAATTGCGTGTACGCCTCGGTCGCCTTCGCTTCATCGGCGGTTAGGCCGTACATGTCCGTCAGGCAGCCGTGCACCACGGGCGACGAATGGCTGTGCGAACACGCAAACAGAAATCGCTCACGCGGCACCTTCAATTCCTTGTCGATCCGTTCCGCCAGCGCGTCATTAAACCAGCGCGGCGTCCCGATCGTGTCCGCCGTCACGATCAGCGTCACCGCCCCTGCCGCATCCTCAATCGCCAGCGCCTTCGCAAACAGATGCTGGTCGATGCTTTCAAACGGCTTGCTCCGGCTCGCATACCCCGCCAGCCGCACCGGCTCCGTCGGCGTGATGTCCGCTTTTCCAACGCCCACCTTATAGCCCGCCGCTGCCGCCGGCAGAGCCGACCACATCATCATCAGAGTCAGAAAGAGAGAACAAGTGCGCATAATGGTTTGTCAGTTACATCAGATACCGCGCCTCGCGGCCGCAATTATCAGTTTTCAAGAATCAATGATCAAACGCCGCCGATCCTCTTCGAACCCTTGAACCCTTGAACCCTTCGCACTGAGCACTGAGCACTGAGCACTGAGCACTTCTCCCCTCCCACCCCCCTTGACTCCCGCCCCGCCCCTTATAGACTCCACTTCCCCCATGTCTGACCCCGCCGCCACGCCTCCTGCCGCTTCGCTCGACTTCATTCGCGAAATGATCGCCGAGGATCTCGCCGCGAATCGCAATGACGGCTGGGTGATCACCCGCTTCCCGCCGGAGCCGAATGGCTACCTCCACATCGGCCACGCCAAGAGCATTTGCCTGAACTTCGGCCTCGCCCAGGAGCATGCGCCGAAGTCCCGCTGCCACCTGCGCTTTGACGATACCAACCCCACCAAGGAAGAGGTCGAGTACGTCGACTCCATCAAGGAAGACATCAAGTGGCTCGGCTTTGACTGGGGCAATCATCTCTACTTCGCCTCCGACTACTTCGAAAAACTCTACCTCTTCGCCGAACAGCTCATCACCAAAGGCCTCGCTTATGTCGATGACCAGACGGTGGAGCAGATGCGCGAAACTCGCGGCACGCTGACCACGCCCGGCACCCACAGCCCCTTCCGCGACCGCAGCGTCGCCGAAAACCTCGACCTCTTCCGCCGCATGCGCGCCGGGGAGTTTAAGGAAGGCGAACGCATCCTGCGCGCCAAGATCGACATGGCGTCGCCTAACATGAACCTTCGCGACCCGGCGATCTACCGCATCCTGCACGCCCACCACCACCGCACCGGCGACGCGTGGTGCATCTACCCGATGTACGACTACGCGCACCCGCTCAGCGATGCGCTGGAGTCCATCACCCACTCGCTTTGCACGCTCGAGTTTGAGCATCACCGCCCGCTCTACGAGTGGCTCGTCAACAACGTCGATGGCCTCCCTGGCCAACCGTATCAGCGCGAGTTCGCCCGCCTCAACCTCACCTACACCATCATGAGCAAGCGCAAGCTGCTGCGCCTCGTGAAGGAAGGCCTCGTCAGCGGCTGGGATGACCCGCGCATGCCCACCATCAGCGGCATCCGCCGCCGCGGTTACACGCCCGCCGCCATCCGCTCCTTCTGCAAGACCATCGGCCTCACCAAATATCCGTCGTTGTCCGAGTTTGAACTGCTCGAGTTCAGCGTCCGCGAAGACCTCAACAAAATCGCCCACCGTGTCTTCGGCGTGCTGCATCCCATCAAGGTCGTCATCGAATCCTACCCCGAAGGCCAGGTCGAGCAACTTGAGGCCGTCAACAACCCCGAAGACCCCAACGCCGGCACCCGCACCTTGCCGCTGACGCGCACGGTGTACATCGATGCCGATGACTTCATGGAAACGCCGACCCAGGGTTTCCACCGCCTCGTCCCCGGCGGCGAAGTTCGCCTGAAGTATGCCTTCTGCATCACCTGCAAGGAAGTCGTCAAGGACACCGAAGGCAACATCATCGAACTCCGCTGCACGCACGACGACGCCACTCGCCACGGCCAGAAACCCGTCGGCCGGCCGAAGGTCAAGGGCACCATCCACTGGGTCAGCGCCGACCACGCCATCGACGCCGAAGTCCGCCTCTACGACCGCCTCTTCACCGTCGAACAGCCCGACCACGCCGGCGAAGACACCGACTTCACCCAGTTCCTCAATCCGCAGTCCCTGGAAGTCCTCACCGCCAAAGTCGAGCCCAGCCTCAACCAGGCCCATCCCGGCCAGCACTACCAGTTCGAGCGCATCGGCTACTTCTACACCGACCCCATCGACAGCAAACTCCGCAAACCCGTCTTCACCCGCACCGTCACGCTCAAGGACAGCTTCCCGAAAAAGTAGCTGGTAGGGATCGCGCTGCGTTGCGTCCCAATGGTTCGCGGGCGGAGGTGGCGCGGAGCATTGGCCTCTCATCTGAGTAAATCTGTGCGGGTTGGTTCGGGAGCAGGTTTTGCAAAGGAATGAGGGGCAAAGGAATGGGGGAAGGGCTGGAGGGCCGAATCATGGGGAGAAATGGCAGCCTTTTTTTGCATCCCCATTTGGGGATTGGGGTTTAATCGGTTGAAATGCAACGATTTGCGCTGGGGACTGGCGTCCCCAGGAAATCCCCAAATCCCCATTTTCCCAGAGGCGGAGAGATCTTTATGAGGAAGGCAGGAATGCAGGAAGGGTGGCATGATTGGCTGATCTGTAGTTTCCGGAACTTTCCTGCCTTCCTGCTTTCCTTATTATTTTTCGGGGATGATCGCATGAGGGGAACGTGGAGGCGGGGAACTCGGGTGGCGCTTTTCGAAGATTCCGGACGGAGGGACGAATCCGGAATCGGGGCGGGGGATGGTGGGAATCCTGGGGCGTTGCGGGGCAAAAGGAGTGTAGCAGAAAAGGCCGAGGTGTCAAGTTCGGGTGAACAGGGATTGCGGGGGGATGAGTGATTTTGGACGGATTTTTAGCAAAGGAATGAGGGGCAGGGGAATGGGCAGAATCTGATCTCTAAGGAAGGCAGGAATGCAGGAAGGTTGGTCCATGAGGCATGTCCTTTATGCGGGCTATGATTGTTCCCGCGTCCTGCGCACTCTTGCCACCCGCTCCACTCTCGGCTAGTTTGACGCCATGCTTCTCTCGGTGGAACTTCCAGATCTCATCGCTCGCAGCCTGCATCTTGACGGACCGGCTTCGAGCCGCAGGGCTTTGGAGATGCTCGCTTTGGAAGGCTATCGCGGAGGGGAGCTGTCGCGCGGCCAAGTCAGCGAAATGCTGGGGCTGGAGTTCAATGAAACCGAACACTTCCTCCGGCAACACGGCGCCGACCTTCGATACACGGTCGAAGACTTTGAGCAGGATTCCAAAAATCTGCGGCAGTTCCTGGCGAAATGAGTGCCGTCATATCTGACACCTCGCCCATCAACTATCTGGTCCTCATCGGCGAGATCGAAGTACTGCCGAAAATCTTCCAAAGAATTGTGATTGGACCGGCGGTTCTTCAGGAGTTGCGGCACCCACGTGCCCCTGCCCAGGTGCGTGCGTGGGCTCAACAACCACCCTCGTGGGTGCGCCAATCCTCGCCTCGGCATTTGCTCACCGATCTCGACCTTGATATTGGCGAAACCGAAGCCATTTCTCTCGCCAAGGAGGAGGCGGGCTCCCTCTTGATCATCGACGAGCGCAAGGGTAGGCGGGTCGCGGCAAGCCTGGGCATTCTAGTGGCAGGGACTCTCAATATCCTAGAGGAAGCAGACAGGGGCAATCTTCTGAGTTTCGAAGTGGCCGTGGACAAACTCAGCAAGACCAACTTTCGCATGAATGAGGAAGTTCTGGCGGACATCTTCGAGCGTATTCGTCTTCGAAAGCAGAGCCCGTAATATCCTTCACGCGATGCCTGCCATCCTCCAATTCCGCGCCTTCATGCTGCTCTTCATTGCAGGGCTGGTCATCGCTGGAGTCACCGCCTTTCCTCTCCTCTGGGAACTCGATCTTCTCTCCCGCCTCCTGGGTGTCGGTTCGGCGGCGGGGCCGGAGGGGCACACGGGGCTGGCGTTCTGGATCCTGACGGTGAAGCACGGTCTGGTGGACATGTACGGCAAGTATCCCTGGGTCGCCTACGGCACTGACTGGCTGGCCTTCGGCCACCTCATCATCGCCACCTTTTTTGTTGGGCCGCTGATCCATCCCCGCACCGCCCGCCCCACCCTCTACACCGGCCTCTTCGCCTGCCTCGCCGTCATTCCCCTCGCCCTGATCTGCGGCCCCATCCGCGGCATCCCGTTCTACTGGCAATTGATCGATTGCTCCTTTGGCGTGTTCGGCTTGGTGCCGCTGCTGTACTGC
>JAXMIV010000019.1:0-3346 GCA_034377045.1 Prosthecobacter sp.
CGAAGTCTGCCAGCCTCCATTGTTATTGAGGGTCCATGCGGCCGATGTCTGTCCCCAGGCTCCACCCTGGCTGGCGAACAAGGTCGCCAAGCTCAGCGCTACCGCCATGAATTTCGGATCCGTCCAGGACCTGAAGGAAAAGATTTTTTTCATATCAAAAAGGCCGCCATCAAAAAAATTTGCCTGCATCGGAGGCACGGTCTTGATTCCAGGATTATCGAGTCTTGGCGATGAGTTGAGTTACAGTTCGCACCGTCACGGCTGGCGGTGGGTTCTCGAAGTCAAACTGCTGCAAAGGCGTGGCAGCAACTTTGATGACGACGCGGCGGAGGTTCTGGTTGATCGCGGGCAGCCTGGCATTGGAGGGAAGCAGGACATCCATTTCCGGAATTTCCACATGGGCGACGTAGGAAAGCTCAGCGCCCAGTTCCGGATCGCCTTCGTCAAGGCTGAGCCCCTGGTCGTCAAAATAGCGGTTGCCCACCACGTCAGCCGCACCTGCCGCATCATTCAACGTGACCCAATCCATCGCTTGCAGGTCACTCACGATGCCGTCCACGATGCGATTTTCCGCCAGTTCATTGGCAGTCAGGCGGGTGATTTCCATCCCATGCGGCAGCAACCCCAAGATGGTAACCACCCCTAAGGCCATGATGCCTACCGCGAGCACCACCTCCACCAAAGAGAATCCGGAGCGGAAAAAACGGCTTGAACGAGACAGCGCAGGAGTATTCATATGCGGTTGAGCCCAGGTGGCGTCAAGGTTTGGGACTAGATTCACTGAATTATGTTCAGAATACCTTGTTTGCCACTGTACCGTCAATCTAAATACATGGTATATACTAGCCGAGCAGCCGGTCGCTGCCCCCCTTCGCTCCTTTTGGGGGCTCTTTAAAGGCCCGAAAGCTGCGCTGCGCCGTCCAAAACCTCGATCCGCAGGGCTGGCAGTTCGCCGGCGTCGCGACCGATGACGACGGTCACGGTGTGCGTTCCTGCACCCAGGTCCAGGGTCACCTCGGGGGCGACCTCCTGGATCACATGGTCATCGACCACCAGATTCACGGCTTTCACGGCGTTGAGGCCCAATTTCACCTTGCCCGGGCTGTCCAGTTTTAAGCTGAACTGGGCGATCTTGGGAAACCAGGGGTACATTTTCGCCGCGGGCACCAGGGCATCCAGCGGCAATTCCCCGGATACGCGGCTGTAGGCGACCTCCCAGGGGTAGGGATGAGCGCGGTCGTTCAGCGCCGGCAGGCCCACGTGGCGCACGTGGTCGATCGTTTCCTGTGCCATCTTCCCCATGACCCGCCAGGTGCGCACATAACGGTTGGGCTTGATCTTGTAGTCGCCTTCCCGGCCGAGTTCGGACAGGAAGCGCACCAGATCGACGAATTCGTCCTCGCGCAGGGTGGCGGTCATTCCCGGCGGCATCATGCTGGCCGGGCTCATCTGGCGACTGGCGATCTTTGCCTTGGGCACCTTGTGCAGTTGGTTGGCGGGATCACGGACGACGACCTCGTCACTTCCATCCTGCACGAGACCGCCGGCCACGACCTGCCCGTCCGTGGTGGTCAGCACGATCATGTGGTAGCCTTCCTTGATCTTCTTGCTGGGCTCCAACAGGCTCTCGATCAGGTAATCCACCGGCGCGCTGGCGCCAATGCTGACCATATTGGGTCCCAAAACGCCGCCGGCGTCGCCAATGGCGTGGCAGGTCTGGCAAAGGAGCTGCTGGCGGCGGTAAATCGCCTCGCCGCGGGCCGGATCACCCTGCGACTTGACCTTGGTCACCATGGCGGCCATCTCCTCGGCGGTCAGCGGGCGGTCCATCTGCTTGACGTGCCCCGCCGTTCTTAAAGCCTCCAGCAATGGCCCCGGCACGCCCCGGCTCGATACCATGCGAATGCCCTCCACCGCGACAAAGTCAGGGATGGTCTTCCCGGCCAGCTCTTTGGCCAGGATGTTGGGAAGCTGCTTGTTTTTCAAAAACGCCGCCATGATGGGCGCGGCGTCCTGGGCGGACTTGGCGCTGGTCAGAAACTCCACCGCCCGTTTCGCCGCCAGCGGCGGCCCGACGTCGGTCAGCCCCTGTACCGCCAGCGCCCGCAAGCTTTCATTCTTTTGGAAAAGCTGATCGAAAAAGTCCCGTGACTTGCCACCGCCGAGCTTGGTCAACCCCTGCACCGCGCCTTCGCGCACGGGCGGCAGGGTTTCCGGCTTCAACACCAATCCCGTCAGCGTCGCCCGCGAGTTCTCGATCTTCCACAAACCTGCCAGGATCGCCGCCCGGTGCACGATCTCAGGCCGCGGACTCGACAACCATGCGGTCACCAGCCCCTCCGCGTCTGCTGGAATCACATTGCGGCCAGCCGCCGCCTTCACCAGGGCATCCAGCAGGCCCTGCACCTGGGAGCTCATGGCGGGATCATTGACCATGGCGGCGACTTCGGCCGCCTGGGTGGTATCGGCCGCATCACCCGCCATCGCCAGGACCGCGGTTGCGTCTTCCGGCGAGAGCTTGCCGGCTTTCAGCGCGCCAAAGAGAGGCTTCAAGGCATCGCTCCGCCCTGTCGCCTTCATGGCGTACACGAGATGCTTGGGGTTGTCGTTGAGCTTGATGCCGCCCTTCTGGTAAACGGGCAACCATACTGAGGTCTGTTCACGCGCGGTGCTTTCCAGGAGAAAATCCAGGTTCTCATCCATGGGGTTATCGAGCGTCCGGACGGCCACTTCAAAGGCAGCCGGCGTGCGCATGTCAGCGAGCACAGCCAGGGCCCAAAGCCGCACCTGGGCGTTGTCATCCACGATGGCCCTCTTCAAGACTTCCATCGCATCCGGCATTTCGCGCCAGCGATGGGTGAGAATGCGCAGGGCAGCGGCCCGTGCCTGCGGTTCCGGGCTCGCAAAGAGGATGCGCCACAGGCTGGGGGAGAATTTGTTGAGGCCTTCACGAGCCCAGGCGCCTTCCAAAAGATCGTGCCAATAATTCGGGCTATCTTTCGGCAACGCGTCGATCCAGGTTTTCAGCGCCGGCATCACTTCATCGGCCCCGCGTTCCCGCAATTCACGCTTGGCAAACTGCCGTGTCCACCGGCGGTCGGACTTCAACATCTCGAGGAGATCCGGCACTGGAGCGCCAACAATCTTTGGCTTCTCACTGAGTGGCCGCCCCTTCATGGTTAGCCGCCAGATGCGGCCATGGACATGATCGCGGCGAGGGTCGCGGAAATCGACCTCGCCGTGCTGAATGATGGGGTTGTACCAATCCGCGATGTAAACCGCGCCATCGGGGCCCGTTTTCACATCGATCGGCCGAAAGGCGCGGTGGTTCGAGGCGAGCACATCC
>JAXMIV010000020.1:0-6432 GCA_034377045.1 Prosthecobacter sp.
TGCCACTGTTCGATTTGGTCGCTGTGGGAAAAGAGACCGAGAGGCAGCGGCTTGGAATTAGCATTGTACTGCGCGAGGGTCACGGGCTCGATCAAGGTGCCAACATTGGCGACAAAAGCCGCGTGACCGCCTTCAAACAAGGTCTGCAAACCACCTAACTGCGGATGCAGGCCGAAGGAGCGCCCCGGAGTATTGAGAGGATTGATGGGCAGGAGCGCGGCCTCGCTAAGCGCCAAGTCCTGGCGCACATTTGAGTAGGCCGTGTACTCGGCGCCGCGCGGCGCCAGCATGTTAAAGGAATCCAACCCGCCGTTGAGAAAGATGCAGACGAGGGCGCGATATTCGCTATCGGGAGGCGCGGCGGCGAGGCTGCCGGCAAGCTTGAGATTCAGCAGCGTATTGAGGATGGGCAGGGAGCTGATGGCGGCGCAGTTCGCCTGACCGAGAAATTGTCTTCGTTTCATGACAGAAAAGGAAATGGATTCGGCAGCTACCGCAGGACGCAATATTCGGGCGAGGTGACGATGAGCCAGATAGCCAGGCGGAGCCGCTCGTTTTCATACTCCCATGAGCTGGAGGAAATACGCTCCACCGCCTCTCGAATCACCTGCTGCAACTTGGGCGTGAGCGTGCCGCCGGTGAGCGCCATGTCCAGGCGGCGAATGAGCGCATCCGGATCATCCACGAGGGTCAGCTCGTGGGCGAGATTGAGCTTCACGTTGCGGTCTGGATCGGCTACACCCCACCGGTGCAGGCCGCTAAGGATGGCGGTGTAATAGTAGTTAGGCGCGCTGATGGCGCTGGTGGCATTGACCACCTGCATCTCGGGGGCGACCAGGCCCGCGCTTTGAATTTCCCCCGGCGGCGCATAGGCCGGCAGATAAAAGTTAAACACCGAAAGGGATTTCATGGGTTCCTCGTAGTGATCCATGAAGAAGCTGTCCAGAGGGTAAAAACCGCTGACGGATGTGGCATTGAAGGCGCGGGCGAGGTTGACGACGCGCAGAAACGGTTCTCGCACCTTGCCGAACTGAGGATCGCTCATCTTGGCGGGATCGCGAGCTTCGGTGTCGAGAAGGATGGCCTTGATGACGGCCTTCATATCGCCGCGAACGCCGCTGCCGTTGTCAGCGAACTTCGCTGCCACCCGGCCGATATAGGCGGCGCTGGGATTGGAAGTGACCAGTCTCTGAATGAGCTGGCGGCCGATGAAGGGGCCGACATTTGGATGATTGAAGAGGTTGTCGATCGCGGCATTGAGATCCAAATCCGTGGCGGTGTACGGATTCGGAACGCCAGCATCGCGGGCCGGAAGAGTCATGCCATTCAGCAGGGTCTTTGGATCGCAGTCATGGTAGGCGTCCATGAGTTTCATGGGAACCAGCCAGTTATTGGAAGCATTGAGAAATCCGCCAGGCTGGTTCACGCCGTTGTCGAATGTCATGCCGGTGAAGACACGGGCGAAGTTGGTAATGGTGGTATTGCTGTAGGTGGGGATGAACTGTCCCTGGCCGTCCACCTTGCGCGAGCCGTCCTGATTCAGTTCCCACAGGCCGATACTGAAGAGCTGCATGATTTCGCGCGCGTAGTTTTCATCCGGATAGATGCTATTGACCGGATCCGGCTTTTGGTTCTTGAGCGCGGAAAGATAGAAACCCATCACCGGATGGCGCGTGACGTGGTAGAGCAGATCGCGATAGTTGCCAAAGCTGTGGTCGATCAGCATGTCATAGTAGTTCGCCATGCCCACGGGCTCCACGGCCAGGACCTCCGGACGGTCACTGGTGACGAGGATCTGGCTCAGGCAAAAGGCGATGCGCTGGCGCAGGACATCGTAGGCGACGGGTGGACCGCCCGGGATCTCGGTGGGTGAACCCATGACGCGGGACCACCAGGCGGCCATTTTCGAATCTGTGTAGAAATCATCGATGTTCCCGTCGTAGGCATACTCGGTGAAGGGCTGCACGTGAGTCGCCGGTTTGGCGAACTCGGCATCAATCCAGCCCTCGAAGCCCTGTTGCATCACTTGTTCGGCGTTTTCGGGAATGAGGTCGGCGTCTCCGATGTCATCCTGGTCCGGACCGAAGGCGGCCTGCATGAGGAAACGTATGGCGGCTTTGGCATTGAGGGCGCCGGCGGCGGTCTCGTTGGCGAGTGAGATGGCGCCGCTGTTGGCGGCGGTCACGGTGTAGCCGGTGCCGGAGGTCGCCATGACGGTGATGGTTTCGGTGGCCTCGGTTTCCTCATCCGCGAGCGGCGTGATTTCGACCCACACTTCGCGGATGCCAGCGGGCATGGCGATGTTGGTGATGGAGTTGGTGGTGTAATCCGAGTTTAAGGCTGCATTGCCGCCTAGGGTCAGGTTGACCGTGATGGGTTTCATGCCTCCGGTTCGGCGAATGGCAACGGTGCCCATGTCCGGCCAGCGTTCGCTGATTTCACCCTCAAGGACGGCCACGCTGATGCTGCTGTTTTGTGTCCATGCCGCGTTAACGCGCTGAAAATCGGTTTGATCGAACCGCTGGGTGTGATCGGTGGCGGGATCAAAGCCGAGAGACGCTTCCTCCCAATTGCTGAGCCCATCCCCATCGGTATCCAGATCCAGAACCTGCAGGCGGAAAAAGCGATACGTGCCGTTGAGGGAGAATAACGCGCCGAGTTCGGCATCCGACCCGTCCATCGTCCCAATGACCTGCCACCCTGCCGGGTCGAGTGAGGCATTGCCAAGCAGTTGGTAACTCTTGCCCGTGAGAGATGACCAGAACGGTTGAACCTGGCCGCCGATTACTTCGATTCCCAAGCCGGGCCGGGAATAGGGACTGCGTGGATCGGTGCCAGCCAAGGATTCCTGCCTGTTGGTGAAGCCGTCGCTGTCGAAGTCTCCGGCTTCCGGAAGACCGAGGGCGGAAAACTTCGCCTCCCAGATATCGCTCTGTTGGTTGCCATTCTGGTCAAGCGCCGCGCTAGCCGTCAAAGCCGCGCTCAGAGCTGCAAACACGATGGAGGGTCGTACACGCATAGAGAGGGTGTAGAACAAAGTCCTACACAGTGCAAGCTGCCTATGCGCCGATACGTTTCAATCGGTTCAGCCATGCGTTACCTTCTTTTTACAATCGCGTTTTGCTTGTGGTTAGCGGCGACGGCCAACGCCGCCGCAGTCAAGCCCAACATTGTGTTCATCATGGCGGATGACCTGGGGTGGGCGGATGTGGGCTTTCATGGCGGCAACGCGCCGACGCCAAATCTCGACAAGGTGGCGCGTGAAAGCCTGGAGCTGACGCAGCACTATGTGGCGCCGGTTTGCAGCCCGACGCGCACGGGACTCATGACGGGAAGGTTTTGGAGCCGGTTTGGCGTGAGCAATCCCAATAACTCCCGGGCGTTGCCCTGGGACACCGTGACCCTGCCGAAGGCGCTCAAGATCGTGGGTTATGACACGGCCATCACGGGCAAGTGGCATCTCGGCTCGAAGCTGGAGGAAGGCCCGAATCACTTTGGCTTCGATCACAGTTATGGATCCCTCGCGGGCGGTGTGGGGCCGTATAACCACTTTTACAAAAAGGGTGAGTTCTCGGTCACCTGGCATCGCAATGAAAAGCTGATCACCGAGGAGGGGCATGTCACCGACCTCATTGCGCGGGAGGCGACCCAATGGATCGCTGCTCGAAGCGACAAGCCCTTCTTTCTCTATGTGCCGTTCACGGCAGTGCATCTGCCGTTGAAGGAGCCGCAGGCCTGGCTGGACAAGGTGCCGGCATCCATCGCGGGAGATGTGCCGCGCCACTACGCGGCCTGCATCATGCACCTGGATGCTGCGGTGGGCCAGATCGTGGCCGCCCTGGAAAAGGCGGGCAAGCGCGAACAGACGCTGCTGGTTTTCACCAGCGACAACGGGGGCAGCACCTCTGAAAACGCGGACACGAAGTATCCCGCCGATGATTATCCAGACGGCAAGATCCCTGGCAACAACACGCCGCTGCGCGGCCAGAAAGGAGACCTCTATGAGGGCGGCATTCGCGTACCGGTGCTCGTGAGTTGGCCTAACCAAATCAAGCCGGGCAAATACGACGGCGTGGCGCACATCACGGATTGGATGCCGACCTTTTGTGCCTTGGCCGGGTATGTGCCCGACAAGGACCTCAAGTGGGATGGCAAAGATATTGGCGCGGCATTGCGAGGTGGACCTGTTTTGAGTGGACGTACGATCTATGGGGTCGCTCCGGGTTTCAGATCCCGTATGGTACGGCAAGGCGATTGGAAGCTGGTGGTTTTCGAGGAGAAGGGTAAGGAGAGCAAAGCGGAGCTATTCGATCTGGCCAGGGACCCCAATGAAGCCAGAGATCTCTCGGCGCAGATGCCTGACAAGGCTGCCGAAATGAGAATGGTGATGGCTGAGATCGCCAAGGCGGATCGGGACGCTGTCGCCAATGATTGAATCAAGGCGAGAAGGCGCCTGCTGATTCCGTATGCATGCGATGTCCCGCCATTCTATCGTCATTTCATTGCTTCTTGCTTCATCCCCGCTTGTTGCCGCCGGCACGCCGGAGGTGGAATGGATCGCCGCCGGCGGTGGCGCCAAGAGCGACAAGACGCGCGCGATTTGCTTCGACCGCGCCGGCAATGTCTTCCTTGCCGGCGAGATGTCTGAAGGCGGAAAATTCGGTGCGATCGAAGTCAAGAGTGGAGGCAGCACGGATTTCTTCATCGCCAAGCTCGATCCTCAAGGGCACTTTCTCTGGGCACACCAACTGGGCGGCAAGCTGGTGGATCGTGGTTACGGCGTGGCCACGGATCCAGCGGGCAATGCTTATGTGACGGGTCATTACCAGAGCGTGGACGCAGTGGCGGATGGGCGTACGCTGCCCAATGCGGGGGACTACGACATCTTTGTGGCGAAGTATGATCCGGAGGGCAAGCTGCTATGGGTGCAGACCGCGGGCGGCAAGGGTTATGATTACGGGCATGGCATCGCCGTGGATGGCAATGGTGATGTGGTGGTGACGGGCGCAATCGCCAGCGCGGCGAAGTTTGGGGAGGTAACAGCGGGTGGCGACGGGCGGCCGATTTTTTGTGCCAAATACTCTTCGGACGGAACGCTGAAGTGGGTGAAGACGACCTCCGGCAAGGCCTCGGGCAGCGGCCACGGAATCGCCGTGGATGGGTCTAACCATATTTACATTGGCGGCTCAGTGAGCGGAGAAGGAATGTTTGGCAAGCAACCCGTGAGTGCCAAGGGCCAGGCGGCAATCGTCGCCAAACTCAGCCCCGAAGGTGAAGCGCTGTGGGTGACGACGACGATCGGAGGCGGCGCGCATGAGATCGCCGCTGATGCGGAAGGACGTGTGTGGCTGGCCGGCATGTTCAAAGGCAGCATGACCCTGGGAAAGGCGACCTATTCGTCCACTGGTGACAAAGACAATGATGGGTTCCTCGCGCACTTTGACACCCATGGCGCGCTGCAATGGAGCCGGGTGATTCAGGGGCCTGCCGTGGACTATTGCCTGGGTGTGGCGACGGATGGGGAAGGCACCAGTTTTGTCTGTGGGGAGTTTACCGAAACGGCCGCTTTTGCCGGCCAATCACTCACGTCACGCGGAGCGACCGATATTCAGATCGGCGCTCTGGATGAAATGGGCAAACTGCTGTGGCTGACGCAGGTGGGCGGCACGAAAGGCGACAACGCCTACACGATGGCCTACCATCCGGATGGCCACCTCGCCATCGGCGGCGCCTGTGTGGCGCCCGCGACGTTTGGTGAGAAGGCGCTTTCGGTGAGCGGCGGGGCGGATTGTTACGGAGCGAAGGTGCGGGTGAAGTAAGTAGGATTACAACCCCAAATCCGTCACCGCGCCCTGGCTGGCGTTGGTGGTGAGTTTGGCATACTTCGCCAGGACGCCACGGGTGTAGCGGGGCTTGGGTTGCTTCCAGGCTTTGAGGCGGGCGGTGAGTTCCTTGGCGGGGATGGCAAGGGTGATGGCGCGCTTCTCGGCATCGATGGTGATGGTGTCACCATTCTTGATGACGGCGATGGGGCCGCCGACAAAGGCCTCCGGCGTGACGTGGCCGACCACGAAGCCGTGGCTGCCGCCGCTGAAGCGGCCGTCGGTGATGAGCGCGACGTCTTTACCGAGACCCTTGCCCATGATGGCGGAAGTTGGCGACAACATCTCGCGCATGCCGGGACCGCCCTTGGGTCCTTCCATGCGGATGACGATGACGTGGCCTTTTTTCACTTTGCCATTAAGGATGGATTCGAGCGCCTTCTCTTCGGACTCAAACACGATGGCCTTGCCGGTGAAGGTGAGACCTTCCTTGCCGCTGATCTTGCCGACGGCGCCTTCGGGGCAAAGGTTGCCGCGGAAGATGACGAGGTGGCTGTCCTTCTTGAGCGGATTTTTGAGCGGACGAACGATCTGTTGATCCTTCGGCCAG
>JAXMIV010000021.1:0-3553 GCA_034377045.1 Prosthecobacter sp.
CGTTGAAGTAGCGCAGGAAAACGCTCTTCAGTCCCCAGGCTGTGTCGCAGTCACTCAACACCCGCTCCAGCATCCACTTGCTGGCGCCGTAGGGGTTGACGGGCGCCTGCGGATGCTCCTCATCCATCGGCACCCGCACCGGATTGCCATAGGTGGCACAGGTGGACGAAAAGATGAATTGTTTGCAGCCGTGCCGCTGCATCGCGTCCAGCAGCACCAATGGCGCGGCGAGGTTGTTGCGGTAGTACTTGAGCGGATCGGTCACCGATTCCCCCACATAGGCGAAGGCGGCGAAGTGCAAGACCGCCTCGGGCTTGTGCTCGGCGAACAGTTTTTCCATCAGCGGGCCATCGCTCATGTCCCCCTCGATAAAGGTCACCCGATCCAGTGGCAGAGCTTCGCGATGACCAAACACCAGATTGTCCAGAACGACGATCCGCTCGCCCAATTCAAGGAGATGTTTCACCGTGTGCGAGCCGATGTAACCCGCGCCGCCGGTGACGAGAAGAGTGCCCTTTGCTGTTTGCCCCATGGGCGACCCTCAGCGAAATCCGCCTGACTTGCAAGTCACCACGGCACCTTCGGCCACTTGACGCCGATGGTTAGCGTGGCCTGTTGGGGGCCGTGAATGTGTTGGGTCGTTTCAAGACCCGCCCCGAGATTGAGAACGATCGTCAATGCCTGGGGCGCGGCGGGGCTGTCGCTGTCGGGCACATGAGGGCGCAGTTTGAGCATCAACTGTTGCAAGGCTTGGCTGCGCTGCTCGGTCCAGCCTTCGGTTTCCGTTTCGGGTTTTTGGCCGGCGGTGAGTCCCTGGGCCGCCATCTTGGCAAAGGTGTCCCGGATGACGGGTTGCACAGCCGCTTCGGTGGCGGCTGGAAGTCCCAGCGCTTCTTGAAGAGCGCGGCTCTGGAAGCGGGCGATTTCGGCGGGGTTCTTTTCGAAATCGCGGATTTCCGGGACCCGGCCCTTCATCCTCATCCATTGCAAAATGGCATTCTGCATTTGTTCCGGATCATCTTGTTGGCCCTGCTGATTTTGCCTCAACAATCCGTGCAATGCCGCGCCCGTTTCGCGCCCCATGTCTTCAATCCGGCCGAAGGAAACAATGACTTCATCTTCACCCGTCGATGGCATCCGCGCGGCGAGATCATTCGTCTGACGCTGCAACCCGGCCAATGCAGCCTCCTCAACTTGGATCTCAGCCAGGATGGCTGTCATGCGGTCGGAGGTCGTGGATGAAGGGACGGCAGCCAGTGGGTTGGCTTCATGGGCGGCAACCGCCACGTCTGCACGTCTGGTGAGAAGCACCTCGTGCTCCTGCCGCAGAGTTCCCCATAACCAGAAAGAGAGAGCGACCATGACGAGGGCAGGCGTGCCGATGGAAAGGAGGGTTTTCATGGCTCGACGAGAAAATTGCCCGCGGGCGCCTTCGCGGGTGGTTGGGGTGGTGGCGATGATTCGCCAAACAAGGCATCCAGAAAATTCAAGTGCCCCTCAGCCTGGGCAGAGGTTTGCGATTTCCACATGGCAGTCTCGCGCAGCGACGCAGGAAGAAGGTTTTCGATATCGCGCATCGCGGCTGCGGAGGCTTCGCCATAGCGGCGGTCCCAGTCGGCACGGTTAACGGTGGGCCTGTTATCGAGGGTGAGTCGGTTATTCTTCATCTGCTCATAGTGGCGCAGAAGGCGCCGCTCCATTTCATCGCGCACGGCATCACTGACGCCGGCGACTTTGGCCGTGGTGGTGGCGGCCATTCGCGCGGTGAGTTTGGAATCAGCACTGAACTGCCGGAGTTCGGCCATCAGGGGCATCAATTCACTCGTGCCTTCCAGGAGTTTGAGGGCCAGTTTCTCCTGCGCTTCCTTTTGGCCTTCGAGTTTTTCCATTCCCATGGCCAAGATCTGCATCTGCGCTACCTTCGCGGCCACTTCATCGACACGGCCAAGGGAAACGACGACTTCGTTCTTCAGCTTCGCTGCTTCAGCGCGAAGGGATGCCAGGCCCGCTGTTGCCGCCGCACGCTGGTCGCGCAAAGTTTGCAGTCTGGCCTGAGCCGCCGCCAAGTGGCTCGGATTACTGGGAATCCCGCCGGTGCTGCCGTCTTCAATCGCGGCCGGTTGCCTTTGCTCCGCCGGAGGCTGATGCTGCTCCAGGCGCGCCACTTCAGCACGCAGGCCGGCATTTTCTGTGGTTTGCCAGACCAAAGGGGCGGCGGCCAGGATGGCGACGGCAGCGGTGGTTTTTAAGGCGGTGTTGGTGGTCATAAGTGTGCCCCATTGAATCCAGGCAAGAACGTGGACCTGGCCTGATGCGGCCAGTGCCGAAGTGGCAAGAGATGCCTGCACGGGCACCGTCGTCTGCATCGCGACCGCGGACGTGAGAAGCGCCACTGCAGGTACCGAAAGCCCCTGGCGCTGCAATTGCCGGCTGAGATTCTCCAAGGCTCTGGAAACCCGCTTTCTCATCGCCGTCTCGGACAGCGCGGCAGCGGCAGCCATCTCTGCGTACGAACAGTCTCGGTAGTAATGCATCACGATGGCGTCACGCTCGCTGCCGCCGAGCGCCGCCATCGCCTCTTCCAGCGCCTGCCATTGTTCATCGCAGGGATTCTCCGCGGGCGATACGACCGCAAAGTCCGCGTGCCGGGACAGGCGCCGCCACTCGGACTTTTGAATCTTTGCGGCCTCATAGCTGGCGGTCTGGTACAGCCAGCCTGCCAGGCGGTCATGCCGCAGGAGCTGGGCCGCCTTCCGCGCCAGCAGCACAAAAACCTGCTGCGCCACATCCCGCGCCATCTCCACATCCCCCGTACGGCGCACGGCCACCCCCAGGACCATCGCCTGGTGCCGCCGCACTAACTGCGCGAATGCCCCCTCATCCTGCTGCCGCGCGTAGCGGCTCAGCAGATCGGTGTCGGTCGGAGCTGGCGCTGTCTCGATCATTTGTTTATTCTACCCCCGCCGGCATCGCTTTTGTGACAGGAAAATGCGGCTGTTTCATCTTGGTTGACCGCGCCGCCGCAACTCGCTAGCCTCACCCCCTCTATGGAAACCGTCAGACTCGGCATCGTTGGACTCGGCAACATGGGCAAGGCCCATCTCGCAAACATTCGCGCCGGCAAGGTGCCCGGGCTGCGCGTCACCGCCCTGTGCGAAAGCGTCGGCACCCTGCCCCCGCAGCAGGAAGGCGAGCACCCGTTCACGGACGTGAGCAAGATGATCAAATCCGGCCACATCGATGCCATCCTGATTTGCACCCCGCACTTCTCCCATACGACCATCGGCATCGAGGCGCTGCAAGCGGGCCTCCACGTCCTGGTGGAAAAGCCCATCTCCGTGCACAAGGCCGACTGCGAACGCCTGATCGCCGCCCATACGGACAAGAGCAAGATTTTCGCGGCCATGTTTAACATGCGCACGAACGCCACCTTCAAGAAAGTGAAAGAGCTGATCGACAGTGGCGAGATCGGCGCGGTGCGCCGCGTCCACTGGGAAGTCACCAACTGGTTTCGCACCAACTACTACTACGCCACCGGCGGCTGGCGCGGCAC
>JAXMIV010000022.1:0-8374 GCA_034377045.1 Prosthecobacter sp.
TGACGTGTTCTACATCGCGCGCCCGGCGCTGCTGGAACTCATGGCGCCGGTTTTCAGGGAGAACTGAGGCGTTGCCCGCCGACTTTGGCGGGAAATCCTGTTGCTGATTGCTAAGAAAAGGTTTAGTATTGGCGTTGTGGAAGGGTCGCGGAAAGTTTTCCCCGACTGAGGCAGACCAGCACCAGTGCCTTTCACACGTTTTTCTTCGCAGCATGACTTGTTCAAATTTCTTCCTTGCCAGCCCGCACGATCGGGCCGGAGAAAGATCGTCCATGCTGCCGCGCGTCTGCACGGCCTGATATGTTCGCAGTCATCAGTGCAACGCGATTCAACCTTTCAAGGGGCCTTTCCGGCCCGTCTTGGAACTCAATCCTACCCGGAGGTCAGTCATAAGTACCCCATTCAATAGCAGCAATAGCTTCAGTCGTCCCTCAGGCGGTTATAACCGCCAGTCAAATCGGTATGCCGATCAGACCCGCATCAACGAACGCATTCGCGTGCCCAAGGTGCGTGTCGTCGATGGCATCACCAACCAGCAGTTTGGTGTTCTGGCGACGTCTGTAGCCCTGCGCATGGCGAAGGAGAGGGGATTGGACCTGGTTGAGGTGGCCGCGAGCGCCGATCCGCCGGTTTGCAAAATTGTCGATTACGGCAAGTACAAGTATATTCAGGAGAAGCACAAGAAGGAAGCCCACAAGCATCAAAAGGGCGGCAAGGTGAAGGAATTGAAGTTCCGCATCGGCATCGATCCGCACGATTACCTGATCAAGATCCATCACGCCGAAGACTTTCTGGCGGAAGGGCACAAGGTGCGCATGCAGCTTCAGTTCCGCGGCCGCCAGATGGCGCACCAGGAATTGGGCCATCAACTCGCGGCCAAGATCAAAAAAGACCTGGACTCCATGGGGACTGTCGATCAGGAGCCGAAGATGGCCGGGCGCAACATCAACATGCAGTTCTCGCCCTTGCCGGAGCGCCAACGCGTCCGCAAGTTCAAGACTCACCTCAAGGGTGTCACGGCAAGTTCGGACATCCTGCATCAGGAAGGCCACGACCCGCGCGAAGACAAGCACGATGCCGAGGATCACGAAGAGGCGCCGTCGAATTCGGTGAATCATGAGAATCATGACGGGCAGCCGTCCAATCATGTGGTGAATCTGAATCACGCGGAAACGGCCGCTGAAACCACTCCGAAGCCTTAGTCGGCGGGGCTGTGGCGGCGGAAAGCCATGCCTGGAAAGATATGTCGTGACTGCGGAGCGTCTCCTGCTTTTCGACATCGACGGCACCCTCCTGGACACCAGGGGGGCTGGCGGGGCCGCACTGTTGGATGCGGTGGAGGAAGTTTTTGGTGTGGCGCGCCAGACCCTGGCGCCGCTGAACCTGGCGGGGGCGACTGACAGAGGCGTCATCCGCGATTTGTTCGCCCAGTTGCAGGTGGATCTAAGCGAGGGCGCGGTCGCTGCCTATCTTGATTGCTACCTGCGGCATCTTCAACGAAGGCTCGATTGCGAAAGTTTTGCGGGTTATTTGCTGCCCGGAGTGGCGAAGCTCCTTGATGTCCTGAAGGGCATCGATGGCTTGCATCTGGGCCTGCTGACCGGCAACGTGCGGCGGGGTGCGCAGATCAAACTGGCACGCTTCGGCATCCACGGACATTTCAAGGACGGAGCTTTTGGCGATGACGCCGAGGATCGCAACCACCTGGGCCTCGTGGCCCTGCAACGGATGTGTTCCGCGGCTAACGGCGCATTTGCTGCCACTGAGGTGATTATCATCGGCGACACGCCCAAAGACATCGCCTGCGCCAGCGCCATCGGCGCGCGTTGCCTGGCGGTTGGCACTGGAATTTTTGCGGTGGACGAATTGCGCCCCTTTTCGCCCTGGCAGTGCGTTGAGTCGCTGGCCGAAACCCACCGCGTGTGCGACCTGTTGCTGTCATGAGTGGTGTTTCCAATCATTCTCCCGTGCGGCGGGCGATGGCGCTGTCCCTGGCGGCCGGGTTTGTCATGCTCGTGCTCAAGGTCAGTGCCTATCTGCTGACAGGATCAGCGGCCATCCTTGGAGACGCGGCGGAATCCGTGGTGCATATCATCGCCGTGGCCTTCGCCGCGTTCAGTGTCTGGCTCGCAGAACAGCCTGCGGATCAAAATCATCCTTATGGCCATAGCAAAATCGCCTTCTTCTCCGCCGGTGTCGAGGGTGTGCTCATTGTCGCGGCTGCGGTTTACATCAGCTATGCATCGGTGATTCGCTGGATCGGCGGCCTCGGGGTGACGCATCTCGGGATGGGAGTGTCCTTGACGGTTGCGACCATCGTGATCAATGGCGCCTTGGGCTTTTACCTCATCCATACCGGCCGGAAGCATGACTCTTTGATCATTAAGGCCAACGGCAAGCATGTGCTCACGGACGGTTGGACCAGCTTGGGTGCGGTTATTGGACTGGCATTGGTGGCACTCACCGGCCAGTTCTGGTGGGATCCGCTGTGTGGGCTCATCATGGCCGGAAATATCCTGGTCTCGGGTTATGGTCTGTTGCGGCAGAGCGTCACTGGTTTGATGGACGAAGCCGATTCCACTCTGGCCAGTGAACTTGAAATCGCGCTCAATCGTGAGACCAGGCAGCGTGGCGTCAGCTTTCATGCTTTGCGCCATCGCAATGCCGGGCAGGCTCACTATGTCGACGTGCATTTTCTTTTTCCCGATGAAATGCTGCTCAAGGAAGCACATCGGCTGGCGACGGAAATCGAGGCGGCTGTGGAAAAGAGCGTGGACAAGCAGGTCCACATCACCACCCATCTGGAGTGCGCGGGCGATCACGATGAAATTCACCCCGGAGACTTGAAAGGATGAATTCCCTCGATGCCAAACTGCTGAATGCGGTCTGCGCCCGCGACGGTCTGCCCTGGCGGGTTGAAGTCGCTAGTGAGGTGACTTCGACCAGCGACCTCCTGCGCCTCGCCGCCCAGGCTGGTGAGGCTGAGGGCAGGGTGCTTTTCGCCGAGGCACAGACCCAGGGGCGCGGTCGGCGCGATAGTCTCTGGATCACCCCCCCAGGGAAAGACCTGATGTTTTCGCTGCTGCTGCGCCCCGCTGTGCCCGTGGCCCGTTGGCCCCGCATCACCACGCTGGCCGCACTGGCCGTATGCCGCGCGATCGAGCAGGAATTTCCGCTGGTGCCGCAGGTCAAATGGCCGAACGACATTTATATCGGAGATCGCAAGGTGGGGGGCCTGCTGGCGGAAGTGGCGATGGGGAAAAACGGCATGGCACTGGTGCTGGGGATCGGTCTGAACGTCAATACGCAGGAGTTTCCGGCGGAGCTGGCGGGCCAGGCCACATCGCTGTTGCGCGAACTTTCCACCCCGGTGCCATATCTGGATCGCCAGCGTTTGGCCCAGGTGCTGCTGGCGGAGTTGCACAGCCAATTGCAGCGGCTGGATGACTCCTTCAGCGATGCCGTGGCCGAAGTGCGAGCGCGCAGTTGGCTGCTGGGTCGGCAGATTCGGGCAACCGTCGATGGCCATGAAATCTATGGACGCGCCCTGGACCTGGACACCGAGGGACATTTGGTGCTGGCGCTGCCTGATGGCTCGACCACACACCTCACCAGTGCGGATGGCGTCCGCAAGGTGATGTAGACTTTTCTTTGAAGTGGGCGGCCATCTTCATCTTTCCCCCAAAAGACATTGACGAGGTAGGCAGGCTTAAGCAGATACCGCGGTCCTGCAAGCTACCTGCCCATGAGCCTCGAAGCATCCAATAGTCCGCCTCCTGCCAGCAAGAGTGGACGCCTGCGATTTACCGTTGGAGTGCTCTTGGGCTGTCTTCTGCCGCTCGTGGTGGGAGAGTTCTTCATACGCCTGCGCCCTCCTGAAGACATTAAAGTCTACCTGGGTGACGAATCCAACCTCACTGGGATCTATCAGCCAGACCCGGTGCTGCGGGCTTCCTACCGTTCCGTCGACTTGTATAAGCCCTTCGAAGCGCCGAAGCTGGCGGACATCAAGCCGCTGAACACGGAGGAACCCACCTGGATCTTCTTTGGCAATTCCTTCGCGCGCGGCCTGAGTGCATCGATGCGGGCGCGGCTGAAAACCCACAGAATACTTTTCTTCCGCGAATCCAAGGACGAACTCCACCTGCGGGTGGGCCAGTTGCGCCTTCTCCTCGAGAACGGCCTGAAACCTGACCACGCATTTTTCACCCTCATCCCTTCAGAGGTCTCGCAATACGTGATGCGGCCGCTCGACTGGGTGTATGTCAACCGGCAAGGGGCGCTATGCACGAACTTCAATCGCCCTGGGGAACCGTTGAACACCCTGCTTGATCGAAGCTGGATTGCCCGCCTGGCCTGGGTGCGCAGCCGTTTGCGCAATGCGAATCCGACGTTTTCGCCGAGCAGCATCACGGAGGGCGTACCGGCGGGGACTGCCGAGGATTTTGGGAAGATGTTCGATGCGCTCGGTGAGTTGTCCCGCAAACATCAAGTGCCCATCACCGTCGTCATTTTGCCTGAACGACGGCAGATTCTTGGCAAATCATCCTATGCGCTGCAGGCGACAATGACGTCCCTCGTGAAGTCCGCTGGACTGGACAGCTTTGACCCACGGGAAACCTTTCTGGCCTACCCTGAGAAGCGCGCGATGTACCTACCCGACTGGCACTATTCGCCGATCGGCGACGATTTGATGCTGGACGCACTGCTAGCGCATCTGCAACGCACGAATCCGGCCTCAGCAAGGAGGGAGGGGCTACCCCCACCATGACGTTCGTCGAAAGCGATTTTGCGGTGTTTCTCCTGGCGTTTATTGCCATGTGGTGGGCCACCCGGCGCAACTATCAATGGCGCTTGGGCGGCACGCTCGGGCTGAGTCTGATCTTCTACGGCTATCATCACTGGTGGTTCGTGCCGGTTATTCTCGCCTACTGCTTTGTCGATTGGGGCGCGGCGCTTCTCATTGAGCGATCCCCTCATAGGAAGCTGATTCTTGCTCTCGGTATCGGCCTGAATCTGACCGCCCTGTCCTTCTGGAAATACACACCGCTGCTCGCCGCCACCCTGGCGGAGATGGTCGGCTGGCCCTCGATGGATGCGGCGCTAAGCCTTCAGGAGGGCTGGATTGCGCCCATGGGCATCTCTTTCTACGCCTTCATGGGCATCTCCTACATGGTTGACGTCTATCGCGGCACCATCACCGCCGAGCCCAATCCATGGCGCTACGCCCTCTTCTCCAGCTTCTTTCCGCATCTCGTGGCCGGACCGATCCTGCGAGCCAGGGAATTCCTCTGGCACCTCGGGCCCGACACCATGATGAACCGGCCGTCGTACGCATGGGAAGGCACCTTCCTCATCGGCCGCGGGCTGTTCAAGAAGCTCGTGCTCGCCGACACGATTGCGATCACGATCGACCCGTTCTTTGTCAATGTGACGGATCCGTCGACCGCCGGCGTCTGGTCGCTGCCGTATGTCTATCTGTATGCGCTGCAGATCTATTTCGATTTCTCCGGTTACACGGACATCGGCCGCGGTCTCGGGCTCTTGTTCGGCTTCCGTTGGCCGGAGAATTTCAACTGGCCTTACCTGGCGACCTCAGTTCAGGACTTCTGGCGCCGCTGGCACATGACCTTATCCCGCTTTCTGCGAGATTACCTGTACATATCCCTTGGGGGCAGTCGCCATGGCCTCGGGCGCTCCATTTTTGCGACGATGGTCACCATGCTCCTTGGCGGCCTGTGGCATGGCGCCAGTTGGTCCTTCCTGATCTGGGGCGGTCTCCACGGACTGTTCCTTGTGATTCATCGCTTTTGGAGCATGACCTTCCTGCACGAGCGCCTGTCGAATTTGACGGGTCTCGCACGACGCTTGTGGATCGCCGCCGCCGTGGTGCTGACGTTCAATACGGTCTGCCTGACTTGGTGCTTCTTCCGCCTGACAAAGCTGCCGGAGAGTTTGGCCTGTGTGCGAAAGGCATTCGAGTTTGACGCTGGCAAGATGTTCCTGGGCGGGTCGGACGATTTGGCCCTCTGGACCATGCTCGGTGGATACGGACTCGCCGCCGCCCTTGCCTACTTCATCACTCGCGGCGCTTCCTTGCCGGATGTCGCGGCTGCACTGGCCAAACGGCAATTCATTCGCGGCGTCGCCTGGGGCGGATCAGTGAGCCTAATGATGGTTGCCCTGGCCCTGATGCAGAAGGGCAAAAGCGTGCCCTTCATTTACTTTCAGTTTTGAGGCTGCCGAGGCGTGGCGCGCACTTGTCCCGCTTTGGATCGTACCGCGACACCAAAACGCTTGACCATGGCAATCTTCACCCCCTTACTGGCTCTGTTGAAACTACCCTCACCGCGGCTCGTGCAGCGGCTTTCCTCTCCGCAGAGAATGCCTTTCATTCAACCCAGACACTGCTTTTCGTTCTCCTCCGCGTGGACAAAGGTGGCGTGTCTGGTGCTGCTCACTTTCGCGCTTGGCACGCCGCTGGCCCGCGCGTTTGACACGGTCATTCTTGACCCAGGGCATGGCGCCCATGACCGTGGCGCCGCCATCGGCTACGTGTATGAAAAACACCTCGCGCTCGACACCGCGCGGCGAGTGGAGGAGCTGTTGCGCAAAGAGGGGCTGAAAGTCATCATGACCCGCAGCCGTGATGTTTTCATTCCTTTGCCGTCCCGTGCCGCGGCCGGCAATCGTAGCGGCAATGCGATTTTTGTCAGCATTCACTACAACTACAGCCGCGGTGGCAGCGGCAACGGTGCTGAGACCTACTACCACTTCACCTCCGGCTACACGCTGGCCGCGTACATTCAGGCCTACTTGGTGCAGCGCACCAGCATGGTGAATCGCGGAGTGAAAAGTGCCAACTTTCACGTCATTCGCAATACCACCCGCAATCCCGCCGTGCTGGTGGAATGCGGTTTTGTCAGCAACCCGAGCGAACGCGCGCGCATGCTGACAGGAGAATATCGCAAGCGCATCGCCGAAGGCATCGCGCAGGGCATCATTGCCTACAAACGCGCCAGGTAAATCACTGCCATGCTGGTCACGTGCCGCCAGATGCGCGAGGCTGAGGAGCGGGTTTTCGCCGCAGGCGCAAGCGCGGCGATTTTGATGGAAGCAGCGGGCGGCGGCATTGCCGATGTCGTGCGGCAATTTTTTCCCCATCCGGGTACATTGGTTCTTTATCTGGGCTCGGGCAACAACGCCGGAGATGCGCTCGTGGCGGCGCGGGAATTGCGCAAAGATGGCTGGAGAGTCCGCGCCCGCCTCAGCGTCGAGCCGGAGCAGATGAAGGAGCTGCCCCGTCACCATTGGCTGGCCCTGCCGGACATCGACCGGCTCGGAAGCGCGCCGGCCGCGGACTGGAAATCCAAAGGACCGCTGATTTTGTTCGACGGTTTGTTAGGCATTGGCGCGGCAGGAGAGTTGCGCCCAACCGTGCGCGCCCTGGCCGCGGAAATGAATGCCCTGCGCCAGAGTCATCATGCCGCCACCGTGGCCATGGACATTCCTTCGGGCCTCGATGGCGATACCGGCACGCCAGCGGTGGATGCGGTGATTGCCGACATCACCACCGTGGTCGGATTTGTCAAAAGCGGCCTCGTCACCGACACTGCGACAGCTCACGTGGGAAGGCTAAGCCTGGTGCCGCTGGCGGCCCTGCGGCAGTCCGACGGTGATGCTTCCGCTCTGGCGTTGACTCCCGAGCTGCTGCGCGCCTGGTTGCCGCGGCGGGCGTTTGAGATGCATAAGGGCCAGGCGGGAAGAGTGGGCATCCTGGCCGGTTCACGCGGCTTTCTCGGCGCGGCACGGCTGGCCTGTGAGGGCGCGCTGCGCGCCGGCGCCGGTTTGGTGACCTTGCTGGTGAAGGAGGATGCCTATCCGTTGCTGGCCACGACTTTGCCGCCGGAAATCATGGTCAAACCCGTGGCTGATTACCGCGAGGCTTTGGATCTCCGCTTTGATGTCCTTGCTGTTGGGCCAGGTCTTGGCTTCGAGGCTGAGGCGGAAATTCTCGACCTCCTTTGCGCCGCAACCGCCCCTGCGGTCATGGATGCCGATGCCCTGACGATGGTCGCCAAACTAGGCCTGAAAGGGGTGTGCTCCATGCATGGCCCGCGTTTGCTCACACCGCATCCAGGTGAGATGAGCCGGCTCATCGCAACTCATCCTGAGTGGATGGAACTTTCCCGGCGCGCTCTGGTGGAAGCCGTGGCCGCCGAACTTCCGGGTCATGTGTGCCTGTTGAAAGGCAGCCGCACCGTGATTGCCCGTCAGGGTGAGCCCACCCTTTTCAACACCACCGGCCATCCAGGTATGGCGACCGGCGGCATGGGGGATGTTCTCACCGGGGTCTGTGCCGCTCTCATTGGAC
>JAXMIV010000023.1:0-6134 GCA_034377045.1 Prosthecobacter sp.
TTGATCGGCTCGCCGGCAGGCAGCTTCATGTAGTCCAGCGCATCCTGAATGGACACCCGGCCCTCGGCCGTGGTGGCGCTTTCCGGCGTTGGCACATTTTCCGTGACCGCAATCGCCTGATCCGGGCTGGTGCCCCAGGTCACGGTCGGCGGCACGTCTTCGGCGCGGATGTTCACCACATCGTCATAAACGGCATCGGCGTCGGAAGCCGTGGCGCGCCACTTGGCCATCGTGGTTTCCCATTTGCTGCCTTTGGGCGAGTAAGGCCGGCCTTTGAGGTACTCAAAAGTGGTGTCGTCCGGATTCACATAGCCGCACCGGGCGCCGCCTTCGATGCTCATGTTGCAGACGGTCATGCGTTCTTCCATCGTGAAGCCGTCAAAAACGTTGCCGCCGTATTCGTAGGCATAGCCTTGACCGCCACTCGCGCCGAGCAGGCGGATGATGTGCAGAGCCACGTCCTTTGAATACACGCCGGGGCGCAGGGTGCCGTTCACATTGATGCGGCGCACCTTCATCTTGCTCAAAGCCATCGTCTGCGTCGCCAGGATGTCGCGCACCTGTGTCGTGCCGATACCGAAGGCGATCGCGCCAAAGGCCCCGTGCGTCGCGGTATGCGAGTCGCCACAAGCGATCGTCGTACCCGGCTGGGTGATGCCCTGCTCAGGGCCGACCACATGCACGATGCCCTGCTTGCCGCTGGAAAGGCTAAAATAAGTGACCCCGAACTCCTTGGCGTTCTTGTTCAGCTCCTGGATCATCGCCTCCGCGAGGGGATCGGCAAAAGGGGACTGTTGATTGTCCGTCGGCACGATGTGGTCCACCGTCGCGAAAGTGCGGTTCGGATACGCCACCTTCAGGCCCAGGTCGCGGAGCATGCCAAAGGCCTGGGGGCTGGTCACTTCATGCACCAAGTGCGTATCAATGAGAAGCTGCGTCTGCCCATTGGCGAGGTTGCCGACAGCGTGCGATTCCCAGACTTTTTCGAAGAGTGTCTTGCCCATGATGTGTGACCAGTTTTGAGGAGATACGATCCCAGTTGCCGGGGTGGGGGCAAACCGGGGGCAAACAGACTAGCACAGCGCCGGAACGGTGCAACGAGCGGATGCTGAAACGGAACCTGGAATTCTAAAGGTGCCCCGGGGGTGGATGGCGTCCACGCAGCGATTCCTCTTTCCGGATGCTGACGGCAATGGGGCGGTTGATGGCTAGGGCTGCTATGGTGGCCCGGCCTGTGGCGGTGATTCCCAATAGTTCAGTGCCCTTCCAGCGCAAATGCGCATTCCAAAGGTCACGGCGCGGGTGGAGCAGGGGTGTGCTTTTGCCCGTTAGAGGATCGATTCCCGTAGTACGCGCTGACTTGCGTAGCGAACATGACACGCACGCAAGGGCCAAGTTTTGAGGCTCTGTCTGTCCGCCGAGGCTCACGGGATGGATGTGATCCACATGAAAGACGGCCTCTTGCCTCTCCTGGGATAGGCCGCAGTACTCACAGCGGTTTCCCGCCCGCTGGACCACGTCCCGGCGAAGGGAATCGGGGACACTCATGCGGCCGCTTTGGCTTTGAGACTCAAATAAGTGAGCGTGTCCGCTAAGTCCACCAGCCCTTCCGCCTCCTGGCGCTCCTGGTCGGTGAGTTCCAATCCCGAGTCCTGTTTGTCGAGCAGGTCGGTGAGCCGAGCATTCACGGCGACCGGAAGTTTGAACCGCGCAAGATCTCCGGGCAACTCGAGGTCGAGATGGATGGCCTGGGACATAAATATAATATACGCACAGGCCCCGCGAAACCAACCTATTTCTCAGGTGCATTCTACCCCCTCCCAATCACCCCGCGCGGCGTATGTTCGGTCAGCAACTTGGCCGTATTCACCTCCACCAGGCTTTCGCGTCCCAGGAATTCCAGGAGGATTTTGACGCGTTCGGCGCCGCTGTGGATGCTGTTGACGATGCCTTTGAGGCCGCGCATGGGGCCTTCGGTCAGTTCCACGGTATCGCCCACATGGACGCCGATTTGGATCTCCCGCACGTCCTGGTTTTCCATCTCCCGGCGCAGGCTTGCGATCACCGAATCGGAGACGGGGACGAGGGTTCCGCCAAAATCCAGGATGCGGATGACATTCTGGGAGTGCTTGACCGCCCGCATCGAAGTCGTCGGCTCGAAACGGGCAAAGAAATAGCTCGGGAAGAGCGCCTCGACGAACCAGACCTTGCCGCGCCGCGTGTTGCGCTGGAAGCGGATGCGCGGGCAATACGTCTCCACGTCCGGGAGGCCGAGCATCAGGGATGCTGCCAAGTGCTCGCATTTCGGCCTCGTGTGGATGACATACCAGGCGGCTTGATTTTCGGACATGTGGGGTCACAAGGTGGATGCAGGCGGCGAAAGGGCAACCCGAAAGCCGTTTGCGTGCACGCCGCGGCTGTTCCACTCTTGGCGGCTTCGCACCCCGTCAGCCATGCTCAAAGACCTCCACAATTACTTGTACCACCTGGAACCGCGCGGCGGTATTCCCCTGAAGGGCACGGGCATCGTTTTGGGTTTGCTGCTGCTGGCCGCGCATCTTTGGGCTTGGAAGAAAGGGGCTGCAGCGAAGGCATTCCTGACAGCACTGCCCCGCAGCTACGGCTGGGGCGCCATCCTCCTGACCATCGATTTTGCCTGGGGAATGTTGATTCTCATGAACATGGACATGGGCGAGTTTTTCTTCCTCAGAAAGCCATTCCTCATCGTCGTCACGCTCGGTTATCTGGGGATGCTGGTCTACGTGAAGGAGTTCCTGGCTGTGCGGGCTCTCGGCGCCCTGATGCTGCTGGCGGCAGGGCCGGTCCTGGCGGCTGCTTTCCTGCAACCTCCCGTGACCCGCCTGCTGCTCCCCACGCTCGCTTACGCGTGGATTCTGGTGGGCATGTTTTTTGTCGGCATGCCTTTCCTGCTGCGTGATTGGATCACCTGGCTCTTAGCCAGGGAGTTCCGCTGGAAATTGGCCATTTGGGCGGGCGTGGCCTACGGCGCGGCCCTCCTTGTTCTGGCGGTGGCGACTTACTAGGCAGGGAGCGCGGAGCATGCAGCCGAAGAAGCCTCGCGTGCTGGTGATCCGGGGTGGCGCGATTGGCGACTTCATCCTGACCCTGCCGGCGATCCGGCTCATCCGCGAGAGCATTCCAGGCTGCCACTTGGAGGTCTTGGGGTATCCCGGTATCGTCGATCTGGCCGTGAGTGCTGGGCTGGCGGAGGCGGTGCGCAGCCTGGAGCATCGCACGATGGCGCCGCTGTTTGCCAAGGGCGCGGTGATTGACGAGGCCCTGGTGGACTATCTTTGCAGTTTCAGCTTGGTGGTGAGTTATCTCTATGACCCGGACGGTCATCTCCGCGCCAGCCTGGAGCGGGTGGGGGTCAAGACCTTGGTCGAGTGCCCGCATCGCGTTGAGCCGAACAAAGGCCATGCCGCAGAGCAATTGGCGAAGCCGCTGGAGGCTTTGGCGATGTATCTGGACCCGGAAGATTGGAAAAGACCCATGATGGCTGGGAGCGGGATGCGCACGCCGGGGACAAGCGTCCGGGTCGGAATTCATCCCGGCAGCGGTTCTGAGAAGAAAAACTGGCCCTTGGCGAATTGGCTCCTCTTGGGGCGGGAAATCCTTGCTGAGATCCCAAGCGCTCGTTTGGTCCTAATCACCGGAGAGGCGGAAGCGGAGCGCGGCGTTACCGAGCAGCTCCGCCTGGCATGGGACGGGCTCCCCTACGATCACTGGGAGGGCCTGCCACTGACGGATCTGGCGGCCCGATTCAGCACTTGCGACGTTTTCGTTGGGCATGACAGCGGCATCTCCCACCTCGCTGCCACCTGTGGGGTGCCCTGTGTCTTGCTTTTTGGCCCCACCGACCCGGTCCTGTGGGCCCCGCCGCAGCCTGGGGTGAAGGTCCTCCGCGCGCCTAATGGCGACCTGACCCATCTCATGCCTGACGCCGTTCACGCGGGGCTGCGGGAAGCCCTCGGCCGGTGAAAGTCGGCGGAAGATGCACGCCTCGCTTGTGACCGCCGCAACCCGTGCTAGCTCTTGGGGATCATGGCCGCTCTCGCAAAACTCCCCCGTTTCCGCACCTTGCTGATTTTTGGCGCGCCCGGCAGTGGCAAAGGCACGCAGGGGAAAATCATGGGGAGCATTCCCCGGTTCCGCCATTTCGCCTGCGGCGATGTCTTCCGGTCCCTGGACACCCGGACCGCTCTCGGGCGCCAATTTGTCGAGTATTCCAGCCGTGGCGAACTGGTGCCGGATGACCTAACAGTCGAGCTGTGGCGCGGCAACATCCGCCAAAGCGTCGAGTCCCATCAGTTTAAGCCGGAGATCGATTTTCTCGTGCTCGACGGCATCCCCCGCAATGTCGAGCAGGCCAAATTGATGGAGGAAGATATTGAGGTGCTGAAGGTCTTCCATCTCTCCTGTCCTGACCGCACGGAACTGGCCCGCCGCCTGCGCAAGCGGGCGCTGAAGGACAACCGCTTGGATGACGCCAATGAAAGCGTCATCCAGCAGCGCTTCGCCACTTACGAGGCCGAAACCAAGCCCATTCTCGAGTACTACAGCGGCGATCGCATCGTCGAAATCGATGCCAGCCAGCCGCCGGCGAAGGTGCTGTATGACATCCTCGGTGGTGTCATGAGCCTGGATGCTTGGAAAGAACTGGAAAAGCTGCGGGTGTGATGCGCATCCTGTTTATCGGTACGGGCGATATCGGCCTGCCCTCGCTCGAGTGGCTGCTGGCCACTCCCAAACACGAAGTGGTCGGTGTCGTTACCCAGCCGGATAAACCGGTGGGGAGAAAACTGCTCATGACGCCCCCGGAAGTGAAGGTGCGCGCCCTGGCGGCGGGTCTTCCCGTCCTGCAACCGGTGAAAATCCGCAACGCCGTCGAAGAATTGCGCGCCCTTGGCGCCGACATCGCCGTGGTGGTGGCCTATGGGCAACTGCTGCCGCCCGCCATTTTGGCTGTGCCGCGTCTCGCCTGCCTCAACATCCATGCTTCGCTGCTGCCGCGCCATCGCGGCGCCTCGCCCATCCAGGCGGCCATTCGTGAGGGCGATGCCGAAAAAGGCGTGACCATCATGTTCATGGATGAAGGCCTGGATACGGGCGACATCCTGCTCATGGAGCGCCTAACCATAAGCAGGGAAGACACCGGCGGCTCCCTTCACGATAAGCTTGCGGCCAGCGCCCCGGCGAGCCTGGAGCGCGCCCTGGATCTCATCGCCGCCGGCGCCGCGCCGCGCGTTCCGCAGGATCATTCCCGCGCCACGCATTGCGGCAAACTCACTCGCGCCGATGGCCATTTGAACTGGCAACAGAGCGCGGTCGATTTGGAGCGGCTCATTCGCGCCTACAACCCCTGGCCCGGCAGCTACGCTGTTCTTCCGGGCGGCAAACCGGCCCAACTAAAAGTTCATCACGCGAGTGTCATCCCTGGGGCAGAAGCCTGTCCGGCGGCGGGCACCGTCTTGTCAGCGGATCCAAAAACCGGCCTCATCGTTTCTTGCGGCACGGGCCTGCTCCGGCTCGATGAGGTTCAGATCGAAGGCGGCAAGCGCCTGCCCGCGACAGACTTTCTGCGCGGGCATGCCCTGGAAGTGGGAACGATCCTTGGTTAGGCCTATTCCTCAGTCTTGGGCTCCGGCAGCAGGAAGCCGACGATGAAGCTGATCACCGCGATCGTTGTCGCCACATAACCCGCCGCCAACGCGACATGCATCGGCAACATTGGTCCCTTGCCCGCGAGCATCGGAGCGACCAGACTGGTCGTCACAAACGCCATGCTGGTGCCGATCATGCGCCCGCCGACATTGGTGGCGAAGCTGCCGCCCGTCCCGCGCAGATGCACCGGAAACACCTTCGGCAGATACTCGCCGAAGTAGCTGAATTGCGCGACGGTCAAGAGGCCGCAAACCGCATAGGCTAGGAGGAACGCCTCGCCACCCTGGTTGAAGAAGTAGAAGTAGGTCAGCGGCAGGACGATCAGAGCCGGCACCTGGAAGATCTTTAGCAAGGCGACGCGGCTGATGCCGATGATGAGCAGGACCGCCAGCAGGATTCGTCCGACGAGGCCGCCCATCTCCTGGCGGAACTGCACCTTGTCAGCCATC
>JAXMIV010000024.1:0-6869 GCA_034377045.1 Prosthecobacter sp.
GAGATGATTTTGTACAGCGGCGGGGTGAACCGGCCCGCGATCGAAAAGCTCGTGCAGGAGTTTGCCAATCGTGAGGGCATCACCGTCACCACGGTGTTCAACGGTTGCGGCATCCTCTGTGCCTCCATGAAGGCCATGGAAGACGTGGCCAACCCCAAGTTCCCCGATGCCTATTACGCCTGTGATGTCTGCTTTGTGCCGCCTGTGGCCGAGCACTTTCCGGAGGCGGTGATGTTGACGGAAACGGAGATCGTGATCGCCGTTCCCAAGGGCAATAAGAAGAACATCAAGACCCTGGCCGATCTGGCTCAGCCGGGTCTGAAACTCGGCGTCTGCAATGCTCAGCAGTCCACGCTCGGCTACATGACGCAGGCCATTTTGAAATCATCAAATCTCCATGAGAGCGTGACGAAGAACGTCGTGGTGGAGGTGCCCACGGCCGAGTTTCTCGGCCATCCAATGCGTGCCGGGGCGCTGGATGCGGCCATTGTTTATCTGGTGAATGTCCAACAGGTGCGTGAGCACTTCGACGTGATCTCACTGCCTGCTGACAAGGCCAGGGCGGTGCAACCTTTCGCGGTGCGCCATGACTCTCCGCACAAGCACCTCAGCCAGCGTCTGCTGACTTACCTGAAGGCGCACAAAGAGAGCTTTGAGGCCGCTGGTTTTGTCTGGACGGGAGATGGCGCCCCGGTCGCTAGTGACAAGCTGGACATTCCACCATGGTTGAAACAACCGTGACACGAGTTCCTTGAGCATCACGTCCTGACTGCTATGCATCCCGGATGAAGCTCCACCCATTCATGCTCGCACTCGTGCTGATCTGCGCGGCGTACCTGCTTTTCTGGGCGGCCATGCTGGGCGCCACGGCCTCTTACACCACCCCGGCGGAGATTTGGCAGGTGCTGATCTCCCGCGAAATACGCTACGCCACGGCCCTGAGTTTGATCACTTGCACGGTCGCGGCGCTGGCCTCGGTCGTCGTCGCCGTGCCGATCGGCTATCTGATTTCACGGGCGCGCTTCCCTGGCCGTTCGCTGGTGGATGCCGCGCTGGATATTCCCATTGTGCTGCCGCCGATGGTCGTGGGCTTGTGCTTGCTGATTTTCTTCCAAACCGCCTTTGGCAGCGCCATCGAAAAAGTTATCCCACTCACCTACACCGTCGCCGGTGTGATACTGGCACAATTCGTGATCGCCGCCGCCTTTGCCATCCGCACCATGCGGAGCGTTTTTGATCATCTGCCCGCGCGGCCTGAAGATGTGGCGCGCACCCTCGGCTGTACGCACTTCCAGGCGGTGTGGCATGTGACGCTGCCCGCGGCGCGGCGCGGCATGTTTGCCGCAGGCAGTGTGGCCTGGGCGCGGAGCCTGGGCGAGTTCGGTCCCGTGCTGGTTTTTGCCGGCGCCACAAGAATGAAAACCGAAGTGCTGCCCACCAGTGTCTGGCTGGCCTGGACCGTGGGTGAACTGGAGCAAGGCGTGGCCGTGAGCCTGCTGATGATCCTGCTTTCCACCGCCGTGCTGGTGGGCATCCGACTGAGTGGAGAGCGCGTGTGATGTGATGCCATGATACGACTGGAAAACATCTCCTGGAAGACGCCCGCGTTCGCGCTGGAAAACATTTCCTTTGCCGTGCCGGATCGCAGCTACGCCGTGCTCATGGGCAGGACCGGCAGCGGCAAAACCAGCCTCATCGAGATCATCTGCGGTTTGCGCACGCCTGCCTCTGGCAGCATTTGGTTAGGCGATCGTGACGTGACTCGTGAGCCGCCTGAACTGCGTGGCATTGGTTATGTGCCGCAGGATGGCGCCTTGTTTCCGACGATGACGGTTCAGCAGCAGATCGGCTTCGGTCTGCGCATCCGGCGTCAGGCGCCTGCGCTCATCCAGCAGACCGTCACCGATCTGGCTCATGAGATGGGCATTACGCATCTGCTGGATCGCAAGCCGGCTGGATTGTCCGGTGGTGAAAAGCAGCGTGTCGCCCTCGCTCGCGCGCTTTCGGTTAGGCCTAAAGTATTGCTGATGGACGAGCCGCTTTCTTCCCTGGATGAGGAGACGCAAACAAGCCTGATGCAGCTTCTCAAACGCACCCAGCTTGATCACCCCGTGACAGTGCTGCATGTCACCCACTCCGAGCGTGAAGCCGAAGCGTTGGCCGATGTGCGGCTGAGGATCTCGGAAGGTCATGTCATCACTCTCTGAATCATGCCACCACTGACACCCGAACTCACACCGGAAGAGCGCGCCATTTATGAATGGCAGATGTGGGTGCCTGGGGTGGGTGAAGAAGGCCAGCGGAAACTCAAAGGCGCCTCGGTGCTCATCTCAAGAGTCGGCGGGCTGGGCGGTCTTGTGGCACTGGAACTCGCCGCCGCAGGTATTGGCAAACTCATCCTCGCCCATGCCGGCGACCTCAAGCCCGCGGATCTCAATCGGCAACTTCTGCAAACCCACGATCACATCGGCCATCCACGCATGGACTCGATTGTGCGGCGATTGCATGATCTGAATCCACGCACCGAGATCATCGGTGTCCCTGAAAATGTCTCGGCGCAGAACGCTGACTCGCTCGTCGTCCAGGCCGACATCGTCGTCGACGCCGCGCCCATGTTTGAAGAGCGGCTCGCCCTCAACGACGCCGCCATGCGTTTGGGCAAACCGATGGTTGAGTGCGCCATGCACACCCTCGAGGCCAGTGTCACCACCTTCATCCCAGGTCAGACCGGCTGTCTGCGCTGCTATGTCCCGGAAGTGCCGCCAGCATGGCAAAGGCAGTTCCCCGTCTTCGGCGCTGTCTCCGGCACCGCTGCCTGCATCGGGGCCATGGAGGTCATCAAGCTCATCACCGGCATCGGCGCCCCCCTCGCCGGCGAGATGCTCAGCATGGATTTAGGCACCAACACCAACCGCCGCGTGAAGCTGCCCCGCAGGGCGGACTGTGCGGGATGTTCATCCGCGAAGCTAGCGATCACGGCCTGGCGCGGCCGGTCCGGCGCACAGACCTAACATGAAGGATTCACCTTTGCTCTGCGATTTTATCCACTGTGTTCCTTATTGAATCAGCCAACCTCAAACGCGTCCCGCCCTGACATGCCCGGCTTCCGGCTAACCAAATATAATCCGAGCTTACGTGCCGAGAACGGCGCCTACTCACGCGTTGAGTGGACGAGCATCAGCGACGTCGGCACCGCCTATGCCTCGGGCACGTTCACACACGAAGAATACCTCACGGTGGAGGCAGCTTACCTGGAAACCATCCGCGGATTCATGGCCGCAGCGAACGTTGAGTCATTGCGCGTGTGTTCTCTTGAAACCGACAGCGACGCCCTCCACTCGGAGGCGGTACGGAAGGTGGCGCCCCATATCCATTCGCTGCGGGAAGGCACCATCGTATCCGGCATCCAGGTCGATGAAATCGCGCGACTGAATTTGCGGGAACTTTTATGGTGCAGGCTCGCGGGGGACCACGAATTTCACGTCCATTTCGGTTATGACTATTACATGTACATCGGGACATCCTTGCCCGGGTTCATGCTGCCCGCGTTGCCGCCGCTGATGTTCGCGGAACCCGTTGAGTCTCCCTATTTGTTGGAGGAAGAACTCTAGTTCGCATCTCAGCGGCCTTTCCTCCTGAACCGCCAGCCAACCAGTGCTGCGAGTGCGATCACGACCAGGGCTGCGAGCATCATCGGCGAAACACGCTTGCCTGCTGGCGAAGTAGCGGCCGCCTGCGGCTGCGTGGTCACGGTGACGGGCGCGGCGGCTTGGACGAGGTGGGAGAGGTTGGGGAGTTCGCGCTCCAGCAGCGGCGAGGCTTTAGCGAGGGCTTTCCAGTCGGCGGTGAGCAGGAGGTCGGTGCCGGGGTTCTGCTCCTTCACCTGGCAGGAGCATTTGCCGATGAGGAAGGTGGCAGCGCGGTCAATGGTCTCGACGCGGATGCCTTTCCCTACCAGCGCATAAAGGGCGCGGCCACGGCCAAAGATGGGGAAGACAATGGGCTCGCTGGTGGTCGCGAGATCGGGCTCGGAGCCGAGCAACATCGCGGAGAAAGTGCGCTCTTGGGCATCGTTGCGGGAGACGCGCAGCACTGAAAACTCCAGCCGCAAATCATCCTGTCCGACCGAGATGAGCCCATTGGCGATGTCCAACTGATCGAGCTCTGGCAGCGTGAGCACGCCCATCAGGTAGTCGAGCCGATCCTGCAGCAGCTTGGCCGCGGCGTCATCATGCGCGGCATCGCCGGAGTCGAGCATCACCCACACGGCGCTCTGGCCATCGCTGAAACGCTCGATGATTTGCCGGCGGGCGGGCGAATCGGCGAGGTTCAGTTTCGCGGACTCGCTGAGTGGGGCGGCGGTGATCGTTGTGTCCAATCCGCTGCTGCGGGGAAAGCGCAGCACGAGATTGGGCAGCGTGGTGTTTTGCGGTTGCTGCTTCCAGACCTCCGCCAACTCGGGGCTCATCTCCGAAGCGACATCAACAGCGGTCACGCTCAGATTGGCGCGCGCGGGATTATCGGCAGGCCGCAGGGCCTGGACTTGGGCTTGCTGCTCAGGGGTGAGAGCGCCGCGATGGAAGACGATGGCTTGAAAAGGATCGGCCTCCCAGTGCTCCAGCGCATAGCGAAACACCGGCACCGAGCAGGCCCAGGCAGTGGCACCCATGAGCGCGATCATGACGAGCAGCCGCGGCATGGCGGCGAAAGAATGGCGTGATAATGTCATCAAGGTGGATAGCGGCGGGCAGGAGCAAACGTTTCAACAGACCGCCTCATTGCATCCCCGCAGCGATGGCGCACCCATCACCGTCATGAAAGCCCTTCCCTGTCTCCTGCTCACCGCCGCCCTGTTGTGGACCGCACGCGCTGACTGGCCCACCTATCTGCACGATAACAGCCGCGTGGGAAACACGGATGAGCCGCTGAAAGCCCCTCTGGCCGCGCGCTGGGAGTTCATCTCGCCGGCGGCGCCGCAGATGGCGTGGTCGGGAGAAGATGGGCGTATGGTGGAAGGCTTGGAATTGCGCAATCGCATCCGTTTTGATGATGCCTTCCATGTCGCCATCAGCGGCGGGCGGGTGTTCTTCGGATCAACCGCGGATGGCCGCGTGCAATGCCGCGATCTTGCCACTGGCAAAGAAGTGTGGGCCTTCTTCACCAACGGGCCGGTGCGATTGGCGCCGACGCTCAGCGCCGGCCGCGTGTATGTGGGCTCGGATGATGGCTATGCGTATTGCCTCGACGCCAAGAGTGGCGCCCTGGTGTGGAAACTGCGCGCGGGACCGAATGATGAGCGCATTCTCGCGCGTGGCCGCATGATCTCACGCTGGCCGGTGCGCACGGGGTTGCTTATCGATGACGGCACGGCCTACTTTGGCGCAGGCGTGTTTCCGCATGAGAACATCTTCCTGTATGCGGTGGACGCGGCCACGGGCAAGCTGCAGTGGAAGAATGACTCGATCAGCCAGGAGGATGCAGGCCGCAATGACCTCTCGCCACAAGGCTATCTGCTGGCCACCAAGGAACTTCTGTTTGTGCCCTCGGGTCGTGCCCTGTCGGTGGCCTTCGATCGCAAGACGGGTAAACAAATCAACAAACCTGCGCCCGGCTGGCGCGGAGATGCGGGCGGCCAGATCGGCGGATCGCAGGCGATGCTGATCGACGATCAAATCCTGGCCGTGGGCGAACATCAAATCCTGGCGCTGGATCAAAAGACCGGGAAGACCGGCTATGCCTGGTTTCAAGGACGGCAGATGACGATGACCGGCAATGCCGGTTTCATGGTCACGGGCAAAGAAGTGATCGCCATCGACCGCGACAAACACGCCGAAGGAACGCGCGAGCGCCATGCCATCGAGATGGCGGCGGGCAAAATTTCGAGCTCACTGCGCAAGCATCCGGCACTGGCCGAATTGAAGAAGGTGACGAAGATCGAAGCGGATCTGAAAGCTGCGCAAAAAGCCGGCAAGCAGGCCGAAGTCGAGACGCTGCAAAGAGCTCTGGCCGCGGCCGCGCAGAAGTATGAACCGCTGCGTTTGGAGTATCAGGCCAAGCAAGACGAGGTGGTGGGACTCAAGAAGAGCCTCGCTGAGATAAAGGACATCGGCATCAAGTGGCGCTGGCCGTCAGCCCATGAGTCGGCGCTGATCCATGCGGGCGGCACAGTCGTGGTCGGTGGCCAGGACGAAGTGGTCTGCCTGGATGCGGAAACCGGCAAGCCACTGTGGCAAAGCAAGGTCGAAGGCGATGCGCGCGGGCTTGCCGTATCGGACGGGCACCTCATCGTCAGCACCACCGCGGGCCGCGTGTATGCGTTTGCGGAGGCGGCGTTGAAAGACCTCCCCGCCGTCGTTGAAGCATCACCGAAACCCATCAGCGATCCATTTCCGAAGGACGCACTTAGCGATCTCTATGCGGAGGCTGCCAAGTCGATCTTGAAGCAGGCGGGCACGAAGCACGGCTTTTGTCTCGTGCTCGGCAGCGAGCAGGGGCGGCTCGCGTATGAAATCGCCAAACGCAGCGACCTGTCCGTGTTCGGCGTGGAGCCAGATGAGGCGAAGGTCAAAGCCTCGCGTGAAGCGCTGCTGCGCACGGGTCTGTATGGCTCGCGCATCACCATCGATCACCTCGATCTCTCGATGGTGCCTTATTCGAGCTACTTCGCGAATCTGATCGTGTCCGATCATCTGTTGCTCACTGGAGAGATGCCCGGCATCCCGGCGGACGTGGCGCGCACGCTGATGCCTATTGGCGGCGTCATCTGTCTCGGCCTTCCTGCAAGTGCCGGCGACCTGGCTAAAAAAGCGGCCGCGAAGAGCGTGCCTGCCTGGCTCGCAGCCACGAAACTCACGGAAGAAAAAGCCAAG
>JAXMIV010000025.1:0-3868 GCA_034377045.1 Prosthecobacter sp.
GCCTCCTGCCAGACTCGCCGGTCCAGCGGCACGGGAAGGTTTTCGACAATGATCAGGATGCGCATGTCGAATCCCTTTCATCAAGTAGTTACCAGCACAGACCCTCATAGGCCCACGGCAAGGATTGCAGCTCCCGCCAGCCATTCACGTCGATCACGCTTTGCCCGGGCTTCACCATCTTCGCCAGGTCTTCGATCTTCCCGCACTTTTGCGAAGCAATGATCAAATCACTGTGCTCCACCACTTCCCGCAGATCATCCTTGAGCAGGGACGCAAGGTGCGGCATGCGCCGCTGAATCTCGTCTTCATTGGCACCCACCAGGCGCGACAGGTTCAGGCTTGGGTCATAGATGCGCAGTTCGTAACCGCGGCCTAACAACGTTTCCGCCACGGCCACCATCGGGCTGCCGCGCAGGTCATCCGTGTCGGCTTTGAAAGCCAGGCCCAGCAGCCCGACCTTGCGGATGTTCTTGCCGGTGATCAGCTTCAGCAGCATGTCCAGATGGGCGTGGTTGGTATCCAGCGTATTGTCGAGCAGCGGCAGCATGATGCCCTCCTGCCGCGCAAATGACAGCAGCGCGCTGACATCCTTGGGCAGGCAGGAGCCGCCAAAAGGATTGCCCGGCTTCATGTAGTAGCGGGAAATGTTCAGACGAGTGTCGGCGCAGACCACATCCATGACCCGCGCGCCATCCTCGCCCAGGTGTTTGCACAGGCGGCCGATCTCATTGGCAAAGCCCACCTTCAGCGCGTGGAAGTAGTTGCACGAATACTTGATCATTTCCGCGCCTTCCCATCCCAGTACCGCCGGCTTGCCGCCCAGCAATTGCGCCGCCTCATCGCTTTCAGGCGCTCCGCCGTCGTGCGTCCCCACCACCGCCAGCGAGGGGTCACGGAAATCTTTGACCGCCGTGCCTTCACGCAGGAATTCCGGACAGTAATAGATCCAGATCTGCCCGGCGGCGCGCAAGGTCTCAAAGAACTCGCCCACCATCAGCCGCGTGCTGCCCGGCAGCATCGTACTGCGGAAAAGGATAGTGTGCGCCTTTCCGGAGGTGCGCAGGGCGCTGGCGATCTGCTCGCTCACCTTGCGCACGTAGTCCAGGTTCAGCCGGCCCGACGCCAAACTCGGCGTGCCCACGCAGATGATGCTGATGTCCGTGGCTGCCACCGCTTCCTCGGCGCTGGTGATCGCGCGCAGCCGGCCTTCCTGCTTCGCGGTCTTCAGCAGATCGTCCAGCTCCGGCTCGATGATCGGTGAGATGCCGCTGTTAAAGGCGTCCACCTTCGCCGGCTGGACATCCACCCCGACGATGGTGTGACCCAACTCCGCGAGACACCCTGCGGTGACCGCGCCCACATATCCCAGACCAAAGATGCTGACCTTCATGCTTAAGTTCGGCTCCACCAAAGCCCACGCTGGCTCGCTTCTCAACGAATCAGGAAAAAACCCGAATCTTTTTTCCTTAGACAAACTTCCCTCGCCCAGCCGTCATGTTCATTACCATTGCCCATGCCGGACCGCCGCCGCCAGCTTGAACGCCTCTACGACGCCCACGGCGCCGGCTTGTTTCGCTATTTGCAGGGCTTCGTCCGGTGCGAGGCGGATGCCAAGGACCTGTTGCAGGAGCTCTTCATCCGCCTGGCCTCCCAACCCCTGCCCGGCGGCCTAAACAGCGAGCGCGCCTTCCTTTGGCGCATAGCTCACAACCTCGCCGTGGACTGGCTCCGGCGGCGCGGCACAAGGGACAAGGCGGAGACGACTTTGGCGGCCGAACCCCTCCAGTTCTTCCAAACCGCGGGCGATCCGGACGCCGCCGAGTTTGCCCGGCACGTCGAGGGCGCCCTGGCCGAGCTCCCCCTGGAACAGCGCAGCGTCGCCCAAATGAAGCTCTGGGACGGCCTCACCTTTGAGGAGATTGCCACCGTCCAAGGCATTCCGCTGAATACCGCCGCCAGCCGCTACCGCTACGCTTTAGACAAACTGCGGGCCCGCCTGCGTCCGCTTTATGAGGAGATACAGCCATGATCACCCCCGACCCTTTTGAGCAAAAGCTCAGCTCTCTCCATCCACGTGCCCTGCCACCGGAGTGGCGTGCGGAGATCCTGGGCAGGGCTGCGGTAGCCGGCGCCAGCCAACCACGGGTAAAGGGGCCGCCTCGGTGGCTGGCCTGGGGGTGGGGAGCGGGCATTGCGGCCTCTCTTCTGCTTCATTTCGCCACTCCTGAAGATCCAGCTTCAGTCGACTCCACCGACCATCTCACGGCATTGCCGCGCGCGGACATCATCCATGCCTGGCTCGCCTACAATCACTCCGACGCCTACCTACAACCATGAAAAACTTTCTATTCCGACTTTGGTCACGCCGTGGAGTGCGCGTTTTCTGCTGGAGCGCCATTACCCTGTTAGTATTCGTGACCTTGCTTGGCACCCTGATCTCATGGTCGGGTCAACGGCGCTGGCTTCGCATTAAGGCGGTTCTGGTAGAGGAAGGAGAGAAAACCGATTTCAAGGCCCTCATACCGCCACCGATTCCTCAGGAGCGCAACTTCGGCGCTATTGAGCCGCTCATGGGCATCAATCTGGTGGAGGAACGTGATGAAAAGCGCGGAATCCCGGGACAGAAGCGCCAGCTACTTGAGGCATTGAAATTCGATCTTCCGGCAGGTCTGCTGGCAAAACGCGGACCTACCTTGGGAACGAAGTTGGATCTTGGAAAGGTCTGCGAGGCTTTGAAGAAATCGAAGGCTCTGGCTTTGCCTAAAGATACTGTCAATCCGGCCACCGCCATTCGAGATGCGCTGGAAAAGGCGCATCCGGTGTTGAAGGTCATGGCAGAAGCTGCCCGCTTGCGTCCTGATTCGGAAATAGTACCCTCCTTGCGCGACCAGAAGCTACCGCCGATTTTGTACTCCATGAGGGTCCCCCACTATGGGCCTATGCAGAGCGCTGCAGTGGCCCTGCGCCTTCACGGTCATGCCTGTTTGGAGTCGGGAGACGCTGCGGGGGCTGTTTCGGACGCTTTGGCCAGTCTCAGGCTCGCCGAGGCGGCAAGCAAGGAACCCTGGTTGATTGGATATCTCGTCTCAGCACAGATACATCAGCAGGCGGTGGATCTGGTGTGGAATTTGCTGGCCAGCCGAAAGGCGAGCGAAGGTGATCTTCATCTCTTGCAGAGCGCGCTGTGGCGCATCGACTTTGAGCAAGGATTGTTGCGTGCCTTTCGGGGGGAAATGATTGGGGCCGCGGATACGCTCGATGCGCTGGCCAGCAACAGCGAACAACGCGCTGCGATCGCGAATGTAGGACGAGGGGTAGGCAGCAAGCCATCATTCGTGGCTGATCTCTTCGCGGATTGCATTCCCGCTGGCTTCTTCATTCATAACAAAGCCGGGTTGGTGGAGATGCAGTGGCACCACCTTATCAAACCTCTCAAGAAGAACGGTCTAATCGCCTTGCTCAAGGAACCGGACGCCATGGCCAAGGAGTTACGCGGACATTCCACACTGTCTCGGCCGGATCTTCTGTTCGCAAGGCTGGCGTCTCCGAGCGCCGGCATGCTTGTGTTTCACGCCGCGTTTACCGAATCCCAGCGGCGGCAGGCCGCGATTGCCTGCGCGCTCGAACGGCATTACTTGCGCTCTCAGACCTATCCGCAAACGCTAGATGAATTGGTGCCCGCTTTTCTTCCCGAGGTGCCTGTCGATGTCATGGATGGGAAGCCCATGCGTTACCGCCGGACTGAGGAGGGTCGCTTCCATCTGTGGTCGGTGGCCTTGGACGGGAAAGATGACTGTGGCAAAGTCAATTTCCCTCAAGACGCGTCTCTGTCACAGATATCCAAAGAGGGTTACTTGGGCGATTGGAC
>JAXMIV010000026.1:0-3184 GCA_034377045.1 Prosthecobacter sp.
ATGCTGAGCGGCGGTTCGCTGAGCGGCGGCGGTGGCTTTGGCAAAGCGGGCAGCGGTGGTGGTTTTGGCACGGGGATGGGCATGGGGGCCTCCGCAGGCTTCGTCAGTCTGCCGCCTTCGATGAAGCAACGCTGCTCCACTCAGGAGCGGTTGGAGAAGCTGCGGCAGAATGGTGGCAATCCGGAATGTGAGCGCGCGGTATCGCAGTCACTGGAGTGGCTGAAGACGAAACAAAATAAGGATGGTTCGTGGGGAACAGGCAACAAAGCGGCAATGACGGGCCTGGCCCTGCTGTGCTACCTGGGCCGCTGCGAGACCCCGGATTCTCCGTTCTACGGAGACAACGTGATGAAGGGCATCATGTACCTCATCGAGCTATCGAAGAAGAATGAGTACGGTGCGATTACCGAAGATTTCAAAGGCAATGCCGGGGCCTATGAGCACGGCATCGCCACCTATGCGCTGGGGGAAATGTACACCCTGGCGCGTCTTGGCAGCAAGGAGCTGCCCGGCATGCGAGACGCCTTTGTGAAGGGTGTCGAACTCATCATCAAATGCCAGAACAAGGCCGACGCGAAGGCGGCGGAAGGATCTTGGGATTACTACACAGGGAACATCGGCACGAAGAAGGAGTTCACTTCCAGCCGGGAAGACCTTTCCGTCGCGGGCTGGCAATACCAGGCGCTGAAGGCGGCGAAGTTCACCGGCCTGAAGATCGACGGATTGCACAGCGCCATCGACAAGACCTGCGATTACCTCGAGCGCAAACAGACGAAGGATGGCGGCATCGGCGGCCTCAATCGTGATCAGGCTTACAATCAGTGGACCTTGACCGGTGTCGGTTCGCTGGGCCTGCAGACCTTGGGCAAGGGCCGCACCCAAACGATCAAGAAGGCGATCGAATTTCTGCACAATTTCCTCGTCGCCGAGCCGCTGGATTGGAACAAGAACTGCAATCTCTATTCCTGGTACTACTACACCCAGACTTTCTTCCAGGCCGGGGGAGAAGAATGGAAGTTCTACAACGAGCAGTTCCTGCCGCAGATCCTTGCCAACCAGAATCCCGACGGAAGTTTCAAGAGAGGCCGGCCGAACATGCCGATTGCCGATGCCGCCGACCCGATTTTTCGCCAGACGCTCTGCACGCTGCAACTTGAAGTGTATTATCGCTATTTGAAGGTGGGCGATCGCGAGGAAGAGTCCTTCTTTGACCGGCAGTAAGGTGGCGGCTTTTTCCTGCCGCTTTTTCTGTTTTGTTGGCAAAAGGCAGAGCATGGGGCAAGGCTTGCGCATGAAGATCGCGCTGATTCGCCGCCAGTTTGCCGCCACGGGCGGGGCCGAGCTGTACCTGCAGCGCCTTATCGCAGCCTTGGTTGCAGGCGGGCACGACGTGCATCTGTTCGCGGAAAAATGGGAAGGCGCGCCTCATCTCGTGACAATGCATGAGGTGCCGGTCAAGGCTTCGCGCGCGCGGCGGCCCGTGGTGTTTGCCGAGGCGGCGGCGCGCCTGGTGGCGGCGCAAACCTTTGATGTGGTATTCAGCCTGGAGCGCACGCTTGCACAGGATGTCTACCGGGCTGGCGATGGCCTCCATCGCGTCTGGCTGGACCAGCGCCGGCGTTATGCGCCGTGGTGGCGCCGGCCGCTTGTGGGCTTGGGCGGTTTTCATCGGACTATGCTGGGCCTGGAGGCACGCACCCTTGATCCGCGGCGGACCCGGCACGTCATCGTCAATTCGGAAATGGTTAGGCAGGAAATCCTTCGGCATTTCCAGTTTCCGGCGGAGCGCATTCACCTGGTGCGCAATGGGGTTGATGTGCAACGCTTTCAGTTGGGCGACAGGGAGGGCACACGCCGGCGCTTCGGCTTGCAAGCTGGGGAGTTTGTCCTGCTTTTTGTGGGGTCCGGCTGGGAGCGCAAAGGCCTGCCTTTTTTGCTGCGCCTGATGCAACGTTATGAGGGGAGGAAGGAGCCGGTGAAGTTGCTCGTGGTCGGCAAAGGCCGTTATCGTGGCCGTTTGCCGGCGAATGTGATCATGGCAGGTCCGATGGCCGCCGTTGAGGATGCCTACGCGGCTGCGGATCTGCTCACCTTCCTGCCCATCTACGAACCTTCCTCCAACGTGGTTACCGAGGCCCTGGCGAGCGGCCTGCCGGTGATCACCAGCCGCTTCAATGGCGCCAGTGAATTGATTGACCCTGGTGTCAGTGGGGCGGTGCTCGATGAGCCGGAAGACATCGATGCGCTGGAGCGCACGGTGAGCACATGGATGCAGCGCAGGCCGGTGAGGATAACCGCGAAAGGGTTGCCGCTGGACTTGGAGAGCAACGTCCGTGAAACCCTGCGCGTGCTCGAAATGGCGGCCGAGGAAAAGCAGCGCGCCGTCGCGTAGCTAAGCCGGCTTACTGCAAGACCGCCGTGGCGATCTCCTGCCACAACGCATCGATCTCCGCCGGCTTGCGGGAGGGTTTGCCCGCCTTGGCAAACCAGTAATCGGCATTCCATTGATCACCCTCGATCACGTGCAGCAGGGCATGCAGCCACGATCCCATCGGCGTATGAATGTCCTGGGCGATGTTGTGCGCCGCATCCCAGCGCCCCTTCTTCGCCTGCCACAGCGCCTGCGCTTCGAGCGACAGGCCCGCCGGCGGGGCGTCGTCATGAAGAGCAGAGGCGTGGAGACTTTCCGGTGTCATGCGATCCTCAATCTTCGGGCATCGCGCGGCCCTTGGTCTCGGGGAGGAACATGAGGGCGACGAGGCCGATCAGGAAGGCGGCGCTCATGTAACTACAGGCATTGCGGAAGGCTTCCAACTTGGCCTCCGGCGTTGTGGCTCCAGCCTTCAGCGCGGCCTGCAGACTGCCCAAAGTGAAGGGACCACTGGCCGCGACGAAACGGCCGACGTTGTAGCAGAAACTGGTGCCAGTGCTGCGCAGGCTGGTGGGGAAAAGTTCGGGAAGATAGATCGCGAAGCCGGCAAACAACGCGAGTTGGCAGGCGCCCATCACGGCGCTCATCCAAATATCACCACGGCCATTGAACAACTGAAAGTAACCAACCGTTGACACCAAAGCGGCAATGTAGGCGATCGCGAAAGCCTTCTTGCGGCCCATGCTTTGGGCAAACCTCGTGAAGAGCAGCATTCCGGCAAAGGCGCCGATGTTTTGGATGATGGAGTTCACG
>JAXMIV010000027.1:0-3166 GCA_034377045.1 Prosthecobacter sp.
ATCAACTTTTTGAGGAGAAAACCGATCTCGCTCTGATAATCGCTATGCCAGTTGCTTGCCGGACTCATAATGATTTGGTCAAAACGGTTCGTCTCAATCTTGTAAGGCAAGTCTTGGAGAGACTTGTCGGCGCAGATGTCAGCCCAGGATCGCATGCAAGAATAATAACCGTTTGGCGCGGTCAGGCAAGCCATCACTTGCCCAGCACTTCCCTGAGCACCTCGATGCAGCGCTCATTCTGCGGCATGGTGCCGACGGAGATGCGCACCCATTCGGGCAGCTTGTAGGCGGCCATCGCACGGACGATGATGCCTTTGTCCATCATGGCTTTGAAGACGGCGTTGCCATCGCCCACTTTGACGAGGACGAAGTTGGCGTAGCTGGGGATGTATTCCAGGCCGAGGGCGGCGAATTGATCTTGCAGATAAGCGCGGCCTTCATCGGTCAGTTGCTTGGTCTTCTGCTGATGCTCGTCGTCGAGGATGCCGGCCAAGGCGCCGGCCTGGGCCACGGAGTTGATGTTGAAAGGCTGACGCGTGCGTTGCAGCACTTCGATCATCTCTTTGTTCGCCAGGCCATAGCCGATGCGCAGGCCAGCCAGGCCCTGAATTTTTGAGAACGTGCGCAGCACCACCACATTGCGGCCTTCACGCACGTATTTCAGCGTGTCCGGCGGGTTGTCGAGGAACTCATAATAGGCCTCATCAAACACGACCACCACATGCGGCGGCACCTTGTCCATGAACCGGTCGATCTGCTCCTGACTCACCAGGGTTCCCGTGGGATTGTTAGGATTGGCGATGAAGATTTCCTTCGTGCGTGGCGTGACCGACGCGGCCATGGCATCCAGATCGTGGATATAGCCCGGATCAGGCACCTCAATGGTTTCGGCACCGAACACCTTGGCCATGAGCTTGTACACGAGAAAGGCGTGGTCGGCGGTGATGATGTTATCCCCCGGTTTTAGGAAGGCATGGCCGATGAATTCGATGACTTCGTTCGAGCCGCTGCCAAGAATGACATTGCTCATTTCCAGGTCGAACTTCTTCGCGATCGCATTGCGCAGCTTCCAGCCGCCGCCATCGGGATAGATATGCACCGCCTTGATCTCTTCCTGCATCGCGACGAGGGCCTTGGGCGAAGGGCCAAGCGGATTTTCATTGGAGGCGAGCTTGATGATATCCTCCGGCTTGAGGCCGCGCTCGCGGGCGACTTCTTCGATCGGCTTGCCGGGTTCGTAAGCAACAAGATCGCGGAGTTGGGGGTTGGCGTAGTTCCAGATGGAGGACATGGTTGGGAGCAGAAAATGCGGAGGGATTCCTTCGGCTGAAAAGCGGCGGCTGGCAAGCCCGGGCACCGATTACGCCGGCGGCTGGTAAAGCCGAATCACCGATTCCTTCGTCAACATGACTAGCGTAAAGACACCCAGCACTGTGCCAAAAGGCATCAACAGGCACTGAAGAGCCGCTATGACGATGCCCTCATCTTCCTCGCCCGAATACCTCACAAACTTCGCCGGTGTCGTCGATCGCCAGGCTCCGCAGTATAAGACGGTGAAGGCGAGTGGCGGGCATCCGTAATGCGATTGAGATTGGGGGATGCGAGTCTAGGCCCAACGCGCGGTGGGTGCAACCGGCGTGGCGGAGCCGCGCGGACCTCCACGTTATCTTTCCACCTCTCGGCTGGCATGAGGCCTGCTTTTAACCTAGAGACCAACCCACCGCATGTCCATCCACGTCGCTCTTCGCCATGTTACGCGCTACAAATATGACCGTCCGGTGGCGCTTTCGCCGCATGTAGTGCGGTTGCGCCCGGCGCCGCACTGCCGGACACCGATCCTGAGTTATTCGCTAACGGTCAAGCCGGGGCAGCATTTCATCACCTGGCAGCAGGACCCGCAGGCGAATTACCTGGCGCGCCTGGTATTTCCGGAGAAGGCGACGGAACTGAGCGTGGAGGTGGACCTGGTGGCGGAGATGGCGGTGTACAATGCCTTCGACTTCTTTTTGGAACCGCAGGCGGAAACGGTGCCGTTCGCGTACGATCCGTTGCTGGCACATGAACTGGAGCCGTACCACCGCAAGCTGCCGCTGACGCCGCAACTGGGCGATTATCTGCGCGGTGTGCGCCAGCAGTTGCGCAAAGGCGGTGATTCCGTGCCGACTATCGATTTCCTGGTGGGGCTGAATCAGATGCTGTGGAAGGACATCCGGTACACGATCCGCCTGGAGCCAGGAGTGCAGACGCCGGAAGAGACGCTGAAGCTTGGCAGCGGCTCCTGCCGCGACACGGGCTGGTTGCTGGTGCAACTTCTCCGGCACCTGGGCATGGCGGCGCGGTTTGTCAGCGGCTATCTCATTCAGTTGAAACCGGACGTGAAGAGCCTCGACGGACCGAGCGGATCTGAGGTGGATTTCACCGACTTGCATGCCTGGTGTGAGGTCTATCTTCCGGGGGCGGGTTGGATCGGCTTCGATCCCACGTCCGGGCTGCTGGCCGGTGAGGGGCACATTCCCTTGGCAGCGACACCTGATCCGCAAAGCGCGGCGCCGGTGAGCGGACTGGTGGAAAAGAGCGAGTGTGTCTTCAGCCATGAGATGACGGTGACGCGGATTCATGAATCGGCGCGGGTGACCAAGCCGTACACGCCGGAGCAATGGCAGGAGATCGAGGACCTGGGACATCGGATTGACGCGGATCTTGAGGCTGAAGATGTACGACTAACCATGGGTGGCGAACCTACCTTTGTCAGCATCGACGATGTGGAGGGCGAGGAGTGGAACACGGCGGCCGTAGGTCCGCAGAAGCGGCTGCTTTCCGGAACGTTGGTCAAACGGTTGCGCGATGCCTTTGCCCCCGGTGCGCTGCTGCATTATGGGCAGGGCAAATGGTATCCCGGAGAGAGCCTGCCACGATGGTCGTTAGGCTGCTTTTGGCGCAAGGACGGCGTGCCGGTGTGGAAGGATGCTTCGTTGCTGGCGGATGAATCGAAGGACTATGGGTTCACGGAGGCGGACGCGCATCGCTTTGGATTGGCGATGGCGGCGGCTCTGGGAGTGGGCCCCCAGTGGCTGATCTCCGGTTACGAGGATGCGTTTTATTACCTGTGGAAGGAGAAGCGGCTGCCAGTGAACGTGGACCCGCTGAAGTCGAATCTGAAAAACGC
>JAXMIV010000028.1:0-2875 GCA_034377045.1 Prosthecobacter sp.
GCGTTTTGGTAGCAGGGATACTTGTCGCACCAATCCATGACCCAGAGAAAACCGTCGGGTCCGGTCTGTGTGCTCACGGGTCGAAACCAGCCATCGTTGGCGCGCAGGAAATCGCGCCGCGGATCGGCTTTGAAGGAAGCACCCACCGGCGTGATGAGTTCTTCATGAATGGCGTTGTCATGGATGTTGCCGATGAAGGCATGTCCCCACGTGTCTTTCGGATAGCGACCGCCTTGATAAATCTGCACGCCCGCATACGCGGCGCGGAAGTGTTTGTGCTTCACGATGCTGGGAAGCTGCTCGTAAGCATAAGGATTCTCCGGTGCGCCGCCCTGGCGCACATAGATGCCGCCGGGCGCCATGTGGAAGAAGTGATCAATGACGCAGGCGCTGACGAAGAAATTTCCGGCGGCATCGTAGTCGCAACCCCAGGGATTGCTGGTGCCATCGGCGAAGACTTCGAATTCCCACGGCGCTTCTTTGGGTTGGGCGGTGGCTCGGGCTCTGCCGATGCCCGCATCGAATTTGAAGCCTGCGTTTGCCGGCTGACCGGGGCGGCGCACCTTGCTGTTGGTGAAGACACCGTGCGTGAAGTAAAGCCAGCCGTCAGGGCCCCAGCAAAAGCTGTTGAGCAATTCGTGCGTGTCTTCGCGACCAAATCCGGTTAGGCAAACACGCCAGGCATCGGGTTTGTCGTCGCCATCATCGTCGCGAAAATGCAGGAGGTGCGGTTGCTGGCCGATGTAGATGCCGTTGTCACCGCAGAGGATGGCGCTGGCCAGGTTGAGGCCTTCGACAAAGACGGTGCGTTTGTCAGCGGCGCCGTCGTTGTTGGTGTCTTCCAAAATGATGACGCGGTCACGCGGGTGCTCTTTTCCCAGCGCCGGCAGGGGATGGTAGCGATCGTCTTTGGCCTCACCGCCAAAAGGCGCGGGGTGCTCGGAGCCATTCGGATACTCATAACCCTCCACGATCCACAAGCGGCCACGATGATCCCAGGTCATGGCGACGGGATTCTGCACCATCGGCTCATGCGCAAAGCAGCGAACTTCGTAACCGTCCGGCACGGTCATCTTTGCGCGCGCTTCTTCAGGCGATGGGCAGACCGTGCTGGCCGCCGCTCGTTCGCCTTCCAGTTCTTTGCCGGCGCCAAAGGCGACGAAGGGAATCAAGAGACTTAATAAAGGAAGGCAGATGGAAACACGCATGGATGGTTGGATCGAAAGTGTACGGGCAGGGCCGCGGTGAATGGCAGACATTTTTTGGAAGAAATCGGTCATCGATCGCAACACAAAAAAGACGCCCCGCTTCGGCAAGGCCAAAGCGGGGCGGCAAATTGCGAAATGGATTCAAACGACTACTGCGGCGGCACGCGGAAGAGCTTGCCCGTGTAGGGGCACTTCACTTCCATGCCGGCAGGCAGGCCGGTGACATCCACCAGTTGATGCTTGGCGGCGTAGGGGCTGTTCACAAAACCTGCGCGACCGGGAATAGGCGTACCGTAGGGCAGATCGGAAGCTGCGGCCTCAGGCTTAGGTTGGGGAGCGGGGATGGAGTCCTGCTTCGGCTCAATTTTCGCCTCCAACTTCGGTTCGACTTTGGGTTCGAGCTTGGGCTCCGGCGTAGGCTTCGTCATCGCCGCGACATCGCCACTGGTTGGTGAAGTAGGAACGGTCACGGATGGACGGGGTTTATCATTACGTGGTGGCGGCGGAGTGGCCGCGACTTTGGGAGAGTCCACGCTCATGCCAGCGGGCACCAGGAAGGGTTTCTGCGTGTAGGGACAGACCACGCGGGCGCCTGCCTGCATGCCGCGAACGTCCACCAAGCGACCCGGAGTCGTGTAAGGGCTGCGCACATAGCCTGGCAGATCGGCGACTGCCTGGGCGACGGGCAATGAACTCGATGGCGTCGATGCGACCGCAGGTGTGAACTGTTGCGGCGCGACGGTTCTCGGCCGCACGGTAGCGGTATTATGGGCCACCATCTGCGGCGACGGAGATGACAGCAGGGGGCCACCGGCGGACTTGGACATGTAATAAGTGATGAGTCCGTGATTCTGAATCTGATTCCATGCCTCCCGTGGGGGCAAGGCACAAGATGACAAAGCAAGGGCAGTCAATCCAATGCAGGGCAACTGAAGACGGGAGAGCGACAGGGAGATGAGCATGGCGTAGCGCGATTTTTTTAATTCGCTTAATCATTTTAGCGAATTTTTTAGATTATGCAACAACAAGGATGACACCAGTTTCAAACAATACCCTCATTTTCCAATGAGTTTATAATTTTCATAGCTTGTTGCTGACATGATTAAGACTAGCATGACCCTGCAAATGCAGTGGAAAATCATCACCGTCGGCAAGCTTTCTTTTCCTTGGGCGAAGGAGGCCTTAAATGAATATTGGGGCCGCCTGCAACGCATGGCACGCGTGGAACATGTGGTGATCAAAGATGGCCCGCTTGAGCAGGTCGAAAACCAGATCCTTCAGGCCAGTTCCGACAGCCTGCGAATCGTCCTGGATGAACGTGGCAAAAGCCGTCGAAGCCTTGATCTAGCGGCCTGGATCAGTCAACAGGACCTCCATGCCCGCAAGCGCGCCAGCCTCATCATCGGCGGCGCCAACGGGCACAGCGAAGCCTTGCGAAAATGCGCTGACGAATGCTGGACGCTGTCGGCATTCACGCTGCAACACGAAATTGCCCTAATCGTGATGGCGGAACAGCTTTACAGGGCCTATACCATTCTGAAAAATGAACCCTATCATCGGGAATAAATAGCCATGCCACCCCAAGGAATCGCATTTTCGAAGCAGCGACGCAAATCTTGTAGCTTTCGCCTTGTTGAGAACTTCGGATGCGCTTATATTTAAAATAT